>CALLLZ010000258.1 GCA_938008005.1 uncultured Marinicella sp.
TTGATATCACCACCGATAACTATAAACCTTTAGATGAACAATTCGATCAAAGTATTGCCTTTAAATGGCTAACAAACAATGCATCAAAGTTTGGCTTTTCTATGAGTTATCCAAAAGACAATAATCATGGCGTTATCTATGAACCTTGGCACTGGTGTTATCAGCAAAAATGACTGTTATCAGTAATTACTTTTAACAAATCCGTCCAAAATATCAATAAACTGCCCTGCTATATTATCGCCTTTTAAGGTATGTGTTTTTTTACCACGAATAAAAATAGGTGCAGAAGGTGTTTCACCTGTCCCTGGTAAAGAAATACCGATATCAGCATGTTTTGACTCACCAGGCCCATTAACGATACAACCCATCACTGCGACATTCATGTCTTTTACACCAGGGTGTGACAAACGCCATTCCGGCATTTTAGCTTCCATGTACTCGGTCACTTGTTTGGCCAGTACTTGAAAAAACTCACTGGTTGTTCGACCACAGCCAGGACAAGCTGTTACCTCAGGTTTGAAAGATTGTAGTTCCAAACTTTGTAAAATTTGTTGGGCTATTTTCACTTCTTCTGTACGGGCTTGATTGGGTTCAGGTGTTAAAGATACCCGGATGGTGTCGCCAATACCTTGTTGTAGTAACACCGATAAGGCTGCAGTGGATGCCACAATGCCTTTGTTACCCATACCTGCTTCGGTGAGACCCAAATGCAGTGCGTAGTTACACGACTTATGAAGATCTTGATAAATTCTTATCAATGATTGCACACTGCTGACTTTACAACTGACGATGATTTTATTCGCACCTAAACCAAATGATTCAGCTTGTTGCGCACTGGTCAGCACTGACTCAATCAAGGCTTTCTCGATCAAAGCACTGCTGGATAAAGGCTGAGCTGACAGGGCATTCTCATCCATCATTTTCGCCATCAACTTTTGATCTAAACTGCCCCAATTGCCACCTATCCTGACTACTTTATTTAAATCTTTAGCAACTTGGATAATTTCTTCAAACTGTTTATCACGCTTTTTACCAAAGCCCACATTACCAGGATTAATTCGGTATTTAGCCAATTTCTCGGCACACAAAGGATAATCTTGTAAAAGGCGATGGCCATTATAATGAAAGTCACCAATCACCGGGACATGACAATGTGCTGCATGTAAACGATCTATGATTTCAGGTACTGCCTCCGCTGACTCTTCATTGTTAACAGTAATTCGCACCAACTCTGAACCAGCTTGGTGTAATTGATAAATTTGTTGCGCAGTAGATTTGGCATCGGCTGTATCAGTATTGGTCATGGATTGAACCACAACTTGACCGGCACCGACTTCGACATCACCTACTTTAACTGCAGTTCTATTAGATTGATTAGTCATATGATATGAATCTCAAGATTTATTAGTGGAGGTGTTCAATTGAGTGAGCCCTACCAGCAGTTGCGAAAATTGGTCTGAGTTAATAACTGATTTAAATAACGTCAGATAAACTGTTTTATTTATGTTTTCAGCCTTTAACTTCAACATCAAAACCCGTGGGAAATACCAAAACGCTGCAATTTCTACAATCACCTCATCACTGCTGGAATGTCTTTCTAGCTGGTCATTATTATGCTTAATTACATCCGGAGAACTTCGATCTGACACCACAAGCTCTCCATTGGTGCGCATGGTCAGTTGTAGTTTAGATTGTTCGACTATGGTTTGATGGTTTATATAAAGGGCATATATAACAACTGGCAATAAAACCAATAACCATAAATGAATACTGATGCCAACCCACAATAGTGTTAACATGACAAGGCACAAAAGTGCTTGTGAGAGCCACAGGGTATTACTGTACTGTTTATTTTTTATGGTAACCGGCTGCACAAATTTGCTCCACCAGGGTTTTAAAACGCAACGTTGACTCAGTCGGTTTACTTTTCCCACTGAGCCAATACCACAATAGCATGTCTTCCTCTGCCAATATATCACCAAACAAAAGCTTGGTACTGTCACTCATCCGATTATACTGATCATCCAAATAACGATTGAGAATAAAATCCAATTCTTTCATGCCCCGTCGACAACGCCAACGGAAATAACCCTCAGTTAAAGTAACAACTGGACCACTACTCATCTGCCACTATGCATCAACAGCAATCATTACAACGCATGCCGTGCTGCAATCATTTTTTTGATCTCACCAATCGCCTTACCTGGATTCAAGCCTTTGGGGCAAGTATTGGCACAATTCATAATCGTATGACAGCGATATACTTTGAATGGATCCTCTAAATCTTCCAAACGTTCACCGGTATATTCATCTCGAGAATCAGCCAACCAACGGTAAGATTGCAACAACACAGCTGGACCCAAATAACGATCACCATTCCACCAATAGCTGGGACAAGATGTTTGACAACATGCACATAAAATACACTCATACAAACCATCTAATTTTTCTCGATCTTCAATTGATTGCAAACGTTCTTTATCAGGTAATGGTACAGAATCGGTTTGCATCCAAGGTTTAATGGAAGCATATTGGGCATAAAAATGAGTTAAGTCCGGAACCAAGTCTTTGACAACTTCCAAGTGTGGCAATGGATAAACAGCAATTTCCTTACCTTTAAACTGTTTGATTGAAGTTGTACAAGCCAATGTATTGGTACCATTAATGTTCATGGCGCAAGATCCACAGATCCCCTCTCGACATGAACGCCTGAAAGTAACCGTCGAATCCATTTCACTTTTGATTTTGATCAAAGCATCCAATACCATTGGGCCACAATTATCCACGTCTATTTCATAAGTATCGGTTCTGGGGTTTTCGTTGTCATCAGGTGACCAACGATAAACTTTCACAGTGGTCAAGTTACTGCCACTTGTTGCTTTATGGTGCTTACCTTTTTGCACTCTAGAGTTTTTGGGTAGTCTAAATTCTGCCATAATAATTCTCTGTGTACCTTTGTTTAGTGGACTCTCATTCAATAAACGCGTGGTTTAGGTGGAATAACTTCACATTCATCGGTCAATGTATACATATGTACCGGACGATATTCAAAAGTGACTTCGCCACTTTGGTCAATA
>CALLLZ010000259.1 GCA_938008005.1 uncultured Marinicella sp.
CACCTTTATGGTCACAGTAGACGTTATAAAAGTGATCCAACAATGTTTTTATTGTTCTGAGCACCTTAACTTTGAATAACCTTTTGCCTTTATTCTTAGTACGGCCAATACCATCAATAATCACCAAATAAGGCTCAATGGCTACTAGCAACGATGTCATATCTTTATAGGTCAATAACTCAGTTTTTTGAGATTCAAGCTTCTCGATTTTCCTTTCATTTTGAGTATTCATACAACCTCCTGTATCTGGCTTTTTTTTGATTCCAATTCAGTTGTAACTTCATTTACGTAATTAAGCGCGTCAATCGCTATTCGACCGATCCAAAACCTAACTGATCCATCAACATGCGTTTCTTCTTCTCCTGTTTCCATAATAGAAAGATAATCAAGCAAGTTTGTAGCAGCTTCTAGAGTGCTATTAATAGAGTCACCTCTTTGGATTAATGGATTAATGTGCTTCTTCATTATTTCATTTTGTTTTTGAGTATTCATTTTATTGCCTCATTCAGTTGTATGTATAGTCTGGAGTTCAACCTGTATATATAAGTTAGAAACCCAGTTAAATTAATTTTGTTGAGACGATGTAATAAAATAAATTGGTGGTAATATGGGTGGTAATATGCAAACTAAAAGAACTCAAACATAGATTAAACCTTATATATCAATAGCTTAATATTTAGTTCATCGTTCGCCGTCTCCACCATACGAAAAAGCTGCCTTTCAGGTGGCTTTTTTTGTGGTTGAGATGGCGGCTTTAAATATCTTATCTCTAATTAGGTGGCCAATTTCACTGTACCACCACAGTTTTAATTAAATGACTGTCATAACAAGAAGGCTTTATATCTCATCAAATTTATTTGCACATAAAATGACACTAAACTGATACTCAACTATGATAAGATCTTGCAACATGAAAAACATGATGAGCTGTTAACTGTCCTTAAATCAGAGAACAGCATTCAGAAAACAAAAAGATTAAGTTCGAAAAACGCCCTCATCTCAAGTGCCAAATAGAGGGTGATTTTGTATCTGTATTCTCTCAAATACAGATCGTGCAATATCTTTGGTACATTGACAAAGTGCAGTTATCAACAACAATAAACAAGCCGCTTAAAACGACGCCAAAGGGTGTTGTTTTAGTGAAAGATTATGAACTACAGAAATTATAAAAATGGAGTAGAAAAATTTAATGTTACCATCCTCAAGTACAAACCATATTAAATTAAAAGGATCTTATGATGTTGCAAAATTAAGAGACGAGTTAGAGAAAGTTGTTAAGTTGGGCTGGAACATACAAAAGCCATTTTCGACTGATGAGGTTCCTGAGCTGGCAACTACAGTATATCATGATGGAAGCTGGAAAATGATTAGTTTAAGGTCACTAGGTGGTAATCGAGAAAAAACCGATCCTGGCGGACCATCTCTTGTTGACTATGCGTATACGGATTACATCCATGGTGCTCCATACATTAAATCCATTTTAGATACGTTTGGTAGTTATGTAAGAACTGCCCGGCTTTCTGTAATAGCCCCTGGTGAAAATATTGATACACATAGTGATACTTATATCGCTTTTCAATATGGCCATGTACGCCTTCATATTCCAATTATTACAAATGACCATGTGGCCATGACCATTGGCGGTGAAGATAAATATTGGGATGCAGGTCAACTATGGTACGGTGATTTTTCAAAACCGCACTCTGTGGTTAATAACGGCTCCAGCCCAAGAATTCACCTCATGTTTGATGTCTGTATCAATCCAATGCTTATGTCTCTATTTCCTAAGTTTGACAGTCAGGAAATTCCCAGTAATCGCATTTTATTTCATAAAGATCAAATTACAATGGAACAAAAAGATTTGAAAAAGTATGAGTGTGATTTGATGATTTCTGCCGGTCTGATTAACGGGGCCTTTGAATATGATGATGGTATTCCAGGCGAGTTCGATGGAAGGGTGTCTGTCTACGAGGAAAAGCTAACGCTTTTTTTAAACGATAAACCATTATATACCTTGGTACCTATTTCAACGGTTGAATTTAGGCTGCTAGGTTGGAGTATGGAAAGAACATTTTTATTTCAGTTCTCTGATGATAAAGTATCTGCTTTTTATATGCATTTAAATAATGGCAATATAAAGACTGAGATAAACATCCCACTTAAAAGTTTTGACAAAACTCAATAAACCTATTTGATGCAGTAAAGGAGACAATGTCAGAAAAACCAATCAAAAATATGTGAACGCTTCGATTAATTTAAATATTTGTACCACAATCCAGTTTGTTGGCTGGTGACTTAAACCTAATCGGTGTATATGCCTTCTTTTGCAATGTTTTTATGCGTCTAGGGGTGGTGACTTTGGTTAAAACTCATCACTAAAAAGTGTTCCATTAAACGGTTAAATTGAAATATTGAATTTCGGATGGCTCAACCCTGGCCCTGCTAAAATTAAAATCGCTTAAAACACTCAAATGAATCATCAAAAATAACATCTGAATTGTTATTTGGGACAAGAACCGAACAAACTTCGAAATTAAACAAAGTGTCATCATCTGCACCAAAAGCCACCCTCACTGCATCCACAAAACCTGTAAAGGTATTTCCCCAGCCAGAACCCACACCCACATTAACACCTAAAATTAAAGTATCAGCATCAAAGTTAATTTGTGGATCACCTGCTTGACCAGTTGGGCTGTTATTAACCCAGTCACTCAAGTTGGAATTATAATTTTGAATAACGCCTGTTCCAGTACCCTGTCCATTGAAAGATACAAAAGCCCAAAAATTTCCATTAATCAAATCAACAATTTCCCAACTGTCTTCATTTGGGTTATTAAAACCATTATATATTCCTTCCCAAATCAAAAAACCCGCAACATCATCTGCCAAGTCAGCAGGCGTGTCATTATCATCGTAAAAACTTAACCTGAATGCAGGAATAAAATGCGCTGCTGTGGTACTCATTGAATCACGATACCATGCATAATTTAATTGGCTGATTTGGCCTAGAGTACGTTCAGGAAAATCTATCACAGTTGTAGATTGTTGCCACAGTAATTGAAAATCTGCTTTGTCCTGACCGTTGGTTTGACTGTCTGTAGCAAACAACAATGAACCATCTCCAAACAAAGGCTGGTTTTTGCTTAATTCCACCAGGGCATCTGAACGCACATTGACTGCCTCCCATCCATTTGGGAATTGCCATGTAACCTCTACCTCATCAAAAGCTTGAACCGCTTGAATTGAAAGAATTGATACAACTAATAATGAAAGTTTTTTCATGTTTAATATTTTTAATGATTGGCACAAATTATACAGCTACTCCTAATAACAACAATAAAGACGAGTATATCAAGGTCATAATTTTTGTATTTCAGTTAATCTGACCTTTACAATCACAACTTTTGGCATATAGTTGACGAAAATTGTAAAAAAAGTGTCCACTTGTATTGCTTTAGTTTTTAAGCATTGCGTGAATAAATATGACTTCATAATTAAATAAAAGTTAAACTTTATTTGACATGAGTAAACTTTCACAAGTTTTTTAGGTCTATAATTGGTAATATTAAAGAAACTTTATCAATCGAGTTCATTACAGTAAAACAATGAAAAACATTATTTCTTATATATCAGTTATCTGCTTGTGCTTTTTTAGTACTGCAAATGCTGCTGTTTTTTGTTGCGACTCTATAAAAGTTTTGGGTGAAGCTCATGTTAATACCGAAATTGAAATTCAAACTGAAACTGTATCCAAAGGCACACCTCCATGTCACGGGGATACTATTGAATCATCATCTCAAGACATTACCAAAAATAAAGCTGTTGACGAACAATCTTGTTGCGACTGTGTTGACTGCACCCAAATATCCAGCTTGATTGATGACGAATCATCCTTATCAACAAACATCAAAATCCTTTATCAATTAAGCAGTAAAACATTCCCAGCGCCTTATCTCAAGCACCTTTACGACCCTCCTATCATTAATTCCTAAATAACAAAACTTTTTATAGAGCCTTTGGCTTATTTAGGGTGACGTTTACAACTGTCACCTGCTTTTTATTATAGGAAAACCAATGAAAACCATTGCAGTCATTTTTATGACTTTATGCTGTACTTTAACGGTAGACTCAAGACCAGTTTCATACCCTGGAGGCTGGACATTGATGCAGATCAACGAAATAAACCGGCACTCTTTACATGTACATTACTCGCCTACTGCGAGGTCTTCACTCGGCTACAAAGGTGAATACTGGAAAGATGAAAAATTTAAGCTGCAGACTCTTCAATACAACCGACTCATCAAGAGATGGAACAAACCCCAAGAGCAGGCCAATTTATATTGGAAAAGTGGCTTGGGTATTACTGAACGTAATCAAGTCGCCTCTCATAGTTCACAGCTGAGTTATTTTACTGGCTTGGCTGCTGACTGGGAGACCAGACGTTATTTCATTTCTTATGAAAACCAATATTATGACTTAAATGCATACGGCAGTTATTTTTCACAAAAAGCGCGTGTAGGTATTGCGCCTTATATCGGCGATTATGGTGACCTACACACTTGGCTGATGTTACAAGTCAACCACCACCCACAATCCAAACACAACTTCAGTCTCACCCCTTTAGTGCGCTTCTTCAAAGGACCTGTTCTATTTGAAGCAGGTTACAGCAATCGGGATGAATTTTTAATCAACATCATAGTTAGGCTATAAAATCATGAACAATACACTTAAAACCAACCAATTCTTAACCGTTATTTGTTTGCTTATATTATTATCAACCGAAGTCTTAAGCAGGCAAAAAAACACACCGATAAAAGACAGTCACCATCACAATAACCATGGTCATGCCTCTAACCATAGTCATCCGGCTACTGAGCTTGACATCAATAAAACCCAAAAATCAATGGCTCAACAAACACTTTCTTGTGAACAAAGTATAACAGCCGAAGTCAATGGCTTGGTTTGTGACTTTTGTGCACGTGCACTTGAAAAGGTTTTCAGTAAAGAAGATGCCGTAGATCACATCAATGTTAATCTGGACCAAGGCTTGATTGGTATTCATTTTCATGAAAATCAAAGTATTACCCAAGATGAATTAACCCAACTAATAACAGATTCAGGCTATAACGTAGTGAACTATAAAACGGGTTGTGCAAATGAATAAACAGCAAAAAAATTATTCTCTTCAACAACCAATCCTGTCAACTTTATCACTGTTCACATCGTTGGGAACATTGATGTGCTGTGCCTTACCCGCATTACTCGTTACCATTGGTGCTGGAGCCACCTTGGCAGGTTTGGTATCATCTGCCCCTTGGCTGGTTACTTTATCGAAGTATAAAGTTTGGACATTTGGCATTTCAGGCATAATGATGTTAATAGCCGGAACTTTACTTTGGCGTTCTAGAAACGCCCCTTGCCCCACAGATCCAATTCAAGCCAAATCATGTCAAAATTTACGTCAGTTCAGCACTTGGGTTTATTGGATTTCGGTATTAATTTGGTTTATTGGGTTCTTTTTCGCTTTTCTGGCCGTCCATATTTTTTATTGAATATGTATATGACTTATAATTTTTATTTTAGAATATCGAATACAACAATTACCCTACCGAATGTTTAATCTATCAAAAGTTGCCATGCGTCGCTTGGTTAAATTCAATTCTGCGTTGCTGTTAAACCCCAAATGCCCTATTTGGCTACAAAGAGCTGGTTTAAATATGCTGGGTGGTTTTGGAATACTTCCTGAATCCACAACAATAGAAAAATTAAAATTGGCTGGTATGGATGCCTGGTGGTTTAATAATTCAACACAAAAATCTAAACAAGTGGTGTTATATTTTCATGGAGGTGGATACAGCGTTGGCTCACCGAGATCGCATCGTGACTTGTGTGCTTATTTAGCCCATTATGCCGAAACATCTGTTGTTTCTGTGGCTTACAGGTTAGCACCTGAGCACCCATATCCAGCGGCTGTTGAAGATGCCATAGCATCATATCAGGCACTTATAGAATTGGGTTACACTGCTGATGACATTGTTTTGGCGGGTGATTCAGCCGGAGGTAGTTTGGCATTGACTTTGGCCATTCAATTGAAACAACAAAGCCAACCTCAACCAGCAGGCATGTTCCTGATTTCTCCACTGGTTAATAAAAAACGCAGTACCAAGAGCTATGTCACCCAATATGATGTTGATCCAGTCATTAGTCATCGTTGGAGTCACCAAATGGCTAAAAACTATTTAAATCATTCAGCAGAATTAATAGACCAAGCTTGTTTATCTGATAAGGATTTAACTGGTATTGCACCGATGTTAATTCATGTTGGAACTGATGAAGTGTTACTTGATGACAGTTTAACACTTAAACAAAGAGCAACTCAGTCTGGTAATCATGTCAAACTGGTCACTTTCCCAGAGCTCTGGCATGTTTTCCATTTTTCAGCCAGTATTTTTGTTGAGGCTAGAAAAGCGTTACAACAAGCTGGAAATGAAATAAAACAATTTTTTAAAACACGCTCAAATTCATAGTATCTACTACTCCTCTCAAACAAGAACAATCTTTTTTTGTAACATCAATAGCAGTTAAACGTCTTGTTAACAATTCATTTTAAATATAACATCATGAAACTAATTAAATGCTTGAGTTCAATTCTACTGCTCACGCTCATATTCCCAGCTTTCGGAGAAGAAAAATCCGATAGAGACAAAATCAATGAATTTTATACTGCACTGTTAACTCAATTAGAGTCTAACTATCTCCATCGCAGTACGACTGACTGGACATTGGTCAGAACATTGGTATCAGAAAAAACATCACAAGTTCAAAGCTTTGAAGAAGCTTTACCAATCGTCACGGATGTTTTCGACGCAATAAAATGTAACCACTGTCAGCTATTTTCAAAAGAAAATCACTATACCAGCACATTAAACCCACAATTTTCTCAAGGTGATTTCAGTAGAGAATTCCTCTTAGAATACGAAAAACAAACACCTTTTCATGTCAAAATAATTGATGATAACATTGGTTATATCAATATCCCTGGCATG
>CALLLZ010000260.1 GCA_938008005.1 uncultured Marinicella sp.
CTTGGTGAGGGTTTCTTGGTTGTTGGCATCATTGTGAATCAACTCAAAGGCACTGCCGCCATAGTATGTCGTTTCAATGGTGTCTTGACCTGCTTGATCGGTGGATACTTCAGACCTTAAGTAACGCTGGTTATCGCTGCCATATTTGAACACAATGGCTTTATCAATAGCCTAAAATTCATTGATTAAACCGACTACCCAAGCTTGAATATGTAGCAGTTAAAAGCCATTAAGATTTTACTGTACTTTTACTGTTGTTCTAACTTAGCCCACGAATCACGCATGGTGACCACTTGGTTAAATACTGGCTTATCTTTTTCATGGGTTTTATCACGTTTGAAATAGGCATTGCGCTCAAACTGATAAACCACATCCGCTTCTTGAGCAGCAATACCGGGCTCCAACATGGCATTAGGCAATATTTCTAAAGAGTTCGGGTTAACCGCATCCATGAAGTTTTCCATCGATGCTGGGTTAGGATGATTGAACAACCTATCATACAAGCGCACCTCAACGGGTTCAGCATGAGCTGCCGAAATCCAGTGAATGGTGCCTTTAACCTTGCGACCATCTTCGGTACCACCGCGGCTTTCAGGGTCATAAGTACAGCGCAGTTCTATCACATTGCCTGTTGCATCTTTAATTGCTTCTCTACAAGTGATGTAATAGGCATGGCGTAATCTGACTTCCCTGCCCTCAGTTAAGCGGAAAAATTTGCGGTTGGCATTTTCTTTGTAATCACTTTGTTCAACATAAATTTCACGGCTGAATGGGATTTCGCGAGTACCAAATGATTCATCTTGGGGGTGATTTGCACCGGTCAACATTTCGACTTGATCATCAGGGTAGTTCTCAATCACTACCTTCAATGGATGCAAAACCCCCATTACTCTGGGGGATGTTTGATTTAAATGATTGCGAATAACATCTTCTAGAATGGTCATTGAGATGACTGAATTCTTTTTACTGATACCTACTTGCTTAACAAAGTCGCGAATCGCTGCAGGTGGGTACCCACGTCTGCGCAGACCTGAAATGGTAGACATCCTTGGATCATCCCAACCATCCACATTACCTTGTTCAACCAATTGAGCGAGCCTTCTTTTGGAAGTAATGGTATAGGAAACATTTAGTCGAGAAAATTCAATTTGTTGTGGGTGACACTCGATATCAACATTATCTATAACCCAATCGTACAAAGGTCGATGGTCTTCAAACTCTAAAGTACACAATGAATGGGTGATGCCTTCCAAAGCATCAGATAAACAATGGGTGAAATCATACATGGGATAAATGCACCATTCATCACCGGTGTTGATGTGGTGCAAACGCCTGATTCGATAAATCACAGGATCACGCATGTTAATATTTCCCGATTGCATATCTATCTTGGCGCGAAGCACTTTAGCACCATCAGCAAACTCCCCTGCACGCATGGCCTTGAATAAAACCAAATTCTCATCTGCAGTTCTGCCTCGAAAAGGACTGTTTATGCCTGGTCTATTGAAGTCACCTCGATTTTCGCGCATATCTTCAGCAGATTGATCATCGACATAAGCCAAGCCTTTATTAATCAATTGTTCAGCAAATCCATACAATTGTTCAAAGTAGTCTGATGCGTGAAACTTATTTTCTTGCCAATCAAACCCCAACCACTTAATGTCTCTTTGAATTGCTTCAGCGTATTCTTTGCTTTCTTTTTCTGGGTTGGTATCATCAAAACGCAGGTGACAAGTGCCTTGGTAATCTGCTGCTATACCAAAATTCAAACAAATCGATTTAGCATGACCAATGTGCAAATACCCATTCGGTTCTGGCGGAAATCTAGTCACAATATTTTTGTGTTTTTTTGATGCCAAATCTTCATCAATGATATGGGTGATGAAATTTTCTGTAACATGTTTTTGATGAATGATTTTTTCAGTCATGGATTGGTTCCAAAGGCGGTTAATTGAGAAGTCTGGTATTTTGACAGTAAAGTCATGAAAAATCGACCCTGATTTAAAGCTAATCAATGATATTTTATTAATTCTGGTTTAGAATATTTACTTATTCTAATTTAAAAAAGAGGAAACCAATGAAATTAAAAACCATGCTTTGCTTAGGCGCTTGTATATCGCTTAATCTAGCTTTTGCTGAAAAAGGTGAGCAGCGTCCGACTGCCCCAACAGGCCCACTGATTCCAGAAGTTAAATCAGCGGTTAAATTTGATGTGTCTATGCCATTACGAATGATGGAGCCGAAACCCAGTGTTGCTAAAAAATTTCGTGGTGGTTCAATAATAGATCCAGGTCCAGTCAGTAATAACACAGATGCCCCTTTTATTGCTGATCCGGTTTTACAAAGCCAACTGGGGCAACTCCCTGGTCCGGTTGCATTGGAAAGCTTTTTTGCAATGGATAATGTAAATGGTGTTTCACCTCCAGATCCAGCTGGTGATGTGGGCCCTAATCATTACCTGGCCATGACCAATCTTTCATTTGTCGTGTTAGATAAGGTTGGAACCCCGTTGTTTGGCCCAGCTAACAACAACACGATTTGGAGCGGTTTTGGTGGTGCTTGTGAAACAGAAAATTCGGGAGATCCGATTGTTTTATATGATCAAATTTCTGATAGGTGGTTATTGTCCCAGTTCACCTCTGCAGGGCCAGAGTATTTTAACTGCGTTGCTGTCTCTACCACGCCAGACCCTACTGGCACTTATTTTAGGTGGGCAATCAGAAATAATGGGAGTGGCAATGATTTATTTCCTGATTATCCTAAATATGGTGTTTGGAGTGATGGTTTTTATATATCAACCCGTGATTTTGATAGAAATGGTTCAGGTGCTTATGTGGGTGTAGGCGTTTATGCTTTAGATCGTGATGACTTAGTTAACGGCGACCCTAATCCTGATGTCATATATTTCTTTGTAGATCGAGCAACTGACCCTTGGCAGGTGGGTGATGGTTTGTTACCAGCTGATATTGATGGTTCGATGATGCCTCCAATTGGATCACCACAATATTTTGTTGGAACCATGGACGATGGTGGGCCATATGGTGCAGCAGCTGATGCCATTTCATTTTGGGAATTTGCAGCTGATTTTGATACACCCGCCAACTCAACATTTACTCGGACTGCCTTGATTCCAATTGCAGATTATGACACTCAGTTCCCTTGTGGTGGTGATGGCAGAGGCTGTATCGAACAATTAGGTACCACAACTAGAATTGATATCCAGTCCTATCGGCAGCGACCTTTGCATCGATTAGCGTATCGAAATTTTGGTACGCATGAGTCTCTTGTGACTAATCAATCGGTTGAGTCTTCTGCTGCTGTTGGTGGTATTCGTTGGTGGGAAATCCGTGATCCAGATAACGCACCCACTCTATTTCAAGAAGGTACCTATGGACCTGGCGCGACAGATGGTATCAGTCGCTGGATGGGTTCAATAGCTCAAGATGCAGATGGTAATATGGGCTTAGCTTACAGTGCTTCTAGTTCTACCATAAACCCAGCTATCAGGTTTACGGGGCGTTTGGTCTCTGATACTTTAGGTGAGATGGATCGTACAGAAGGAAGCATTATTGAAGGTACTGGTAGTCAAGTCACTCCTCCTGGTGCGCCAAGACAAAATGAACGCTGGGGCGATTATACCTCCACTAATATAGACCCTGTCGATGATTGTACGTTTTGGCATGTCAATGAATACTATGATAACGATGGTGGTGATTGGCAGATTAGAGTAGGTTCATTTAGATTCAATGAATGCGGAGATCCAGGGTTCTTCTTTTCAGCCGAAGACAGTAATCTTTCAGTATGCGCTGGCGATGACATCAGTTACAACATTACAGTTGGCTCTGTAGGTGAATATGATGGTAGCGTTGCTTTAACTACATCAGATGACCTAGCAGCTTCAACTGTCACTATTTCAACC
>CALLLZ010000261.1 GCA_938008005.1 uncultured Marinicella sp.
TTAAACTGCCTATAACAGTTGCAATCGCCCATGTTCTTTTTTTTCTTTTTGGTGCATCATTAATCCAAGCGATTTGGTTGATTACTTGAGCCGCAGTTGGTCGTTTATGAGGTTGAGATGACAGCAAAGAATGAATCAACTCGCACAAAGGTCGCGGAAGTTCAGGGCGCAGTTTTTGTAAGGGTACAATTGTTGATTCTTGATGCAGTTGTTTGATTCCAATCGCAGAAGTGGCTATAAAAGGATATTGGCCTGATAATATTTGATACAACATAGCACCCAATGAATACAAATCACTGGCTGGGCTTATAGGTTCGCCATTGAATAACTCGGGCGCCATCAACAAGGGTGTACCCATAGTTGGATTCAGCCCTGAATCAGTCAATTCACTGCCTGCGCCGAAGTCCATAAGCTTGAATACGCCTTTTTTTTGTCGCATGATATTTGAGGATTTGATGTCTCCATGAACTAAATCTGCTTGGTGGACAGCACTGAGTGCTTGTGCCATGTCTTTAATTAAAAGATGGGCTTCATTAATCGTTATAACACCCTTTTCAATGAAATGTTCTTTGAGGTTTTTACCTTCTATCAGGTCAGTCCAAATTCCAACTTGCCCTGCTTCGAAAGCTGCTCCATGTACGGCAATGACATTGGGGTGTCTCACCCTTGCAAGTCTTCGAGCTTCATGAAGAAATGCACGACTGCCGATAGCAGAAGCCATATCAGCATGCCGAAGTTTCAATGCAACAGCTCTATTGAGTATGGAGTCATATGCTTTGAACACTTCGCCAAAACTTCCTTCACCAACCTTTTCTATGACTTGTAAATGTGCCCACTTGAACAATACTCGTGTGTGGTTTCCTGGGACAGTTGATTGTTCAGTTAAAATCGTTTGTGTGAAAGCCTGAGTGATTTGTTCAATGGCTTTAATTTTATTCAGTATTTCAGAGTCAGTAGTTGATTCATAACTGTCCCAATCTATGGCCTTACCGTCAGCTATTTGATCGGTTAGTTTTTGGTTCTCCTTATGGTTGTCTTCCTCTTTGGTCATATTTATTTTTACATCAGTTTAGCCAATTTCAGTAAGGCCCGACTGACAGTCATTCGAGCCGAATTTGCAGATGTTAAGTCCATGGCTTCAGCCACTTCTAAAAACGAGAAACCGAATTCGTTCCTCAGTATAATGGCCTCTCTGGATTTTTGAGGTAGGCGAGCCAAAGCATTTTCATATTTTTCGAGCATTTCTTTGCCAATAGCTTGTTCTATGGTTGAAGCTTCTGTATCTATCAACTCAACATCATTGATCATCTTTTTTTTATCTGACTGTCTCGTATATCTTCTGATTTCCATGCGGATGTTATTAAGTAAAATCTTTCGTAGATATGCCAGAAATGATCCTTCTCGAATGGGTTTAAATGTGTCCAATTTTTCTAATGCTTTAATTAAAGTGATTTGAACCATATCACTTGTTTCATTCAAGTCTCTGACATGTTTTGGCAATCGACCATGGGCCCAATTTGTCAAAATAGGCAAGTATACAGAACATAATCTTTCCTGTGCTTCGACATCACCTGTTCTGACTCGGTTTAATAAGGTGGCAGTTGACTCTAATGGATTGTTCATATAAGCAAATTCAAAGCTTGGTGTTTTGAATGGCTCAAAACCATTCACTGTTATTAAACCATGTTCATTATACAGCAGTACATTGTCTTTTGATTTGTAGCCAATGCTTTAATTAATCCCAGACAGAAATAGCTTGGTTGTTTCATGTTCAAAAAATTAAATTGCTTTAGATTTAAACTTTCTAAAACTACCTGATTGACAGTTGTTAAAATATAATGGATTTTTCCAATTTAGTAGATTTATTTATGTACAAGGGTTCATGCCTGTGCGGGGCAGTTAAGTTTAATATCAGTGGTGAATTAGGTAAAGCTGACGCATGCCATTGTAAGCAATGTCGGAAATGGACAGGGCACTTTTTTCCCAGTGTGGAAGTTAATCGTGATTTTTTACAAATTGAAATAAATGATGCGTTGAAATGGCATCAATCATCTGAAAAAGCCAGACGCGGTTTCTGTAGCAAATGTGGTTCTTCGTTGTTTTTTGACCCTTTAGATCAAACCAAGCACAATTGGACAGCAGTGGCTTTGGGTGCTTTTGATGAACCCACACAAATCAAGTTGAGTTTGCATATATTTGTTTCCGAAAAAGGTGACTATTATGAGCTTAATGATGGATTGCCACAAAATCAACATTAAATAATTGAGTGATTTATGGGCAAATATAAAAAGGTTGTGGTGTTAACCGGAGCAGGCATTTCTGCAGAAAGTGGTTTGTCTACTTTCAGGGACAATAATGGTCTGTGGGAAAATCACCGGGTTGAAGATGTGGCCACACCAGAAGCTTTTGATCGTGATCCTGAGTTGGTTCAGCGTTTTTATAACTTAAGACGCAATGCTTTGGATACCGTTGAGCCCAATGCGGCCCACAGCGCACTGGTAGAAGCAGAAAATCAGTTTGAATCATTTCTGTTAGTGACTCAAAACGTAGATGACTTACACGAAAGGGCTGGCAGTAAAAATATATTGCATATGCATGGTGAATTACTTAAAAAACGATGTGTGCAATGTCATCATATCAGTTCAATTAATAATGACTTAGCAATCAGTTCAGTTTGTGAAAACTGTGGTGGTGTAGGAACCCTAAGGCCTCACATTGTCTGGTTTGGTGAAATGCCGCTTTTTATGGACGACATCATGTCTGCTTTGATGACATGTGACTTGTTTGTCTCAATTGGTACATCAGGTACAGTTTATCCTGCAGCAGGATTTGTTGAAATTGCCAATCAAGCAGGTGCTCACACTGTAGAACTGAATTTAGAGCCCAGTGACCAAAACAGCCAATTCAAAGAGTCTATATATGGGCATGCAAGTGAGGTGGTAAAGGATTACTTTATGTAAACCAAAAAGTATTGTGTTGAATCAATTTAAATTTAGTTTAAATATTGGTATCATTATGTTTTTAATTTGATAAGGAATGTTGATGAAAAATATAATTATTATCTATTTGGTTTTTTCTTCCGTTTTTTCTTTTGCTGCTGTTATTGCATCTGGAACAGATTCTACTCCAATAACTTTGCTGGCTTTTTTTGCAACAAATTGAGCAATGGTTCC
>CALLLZ010000262.1 GCA_938008005.1 uncultured Marinicella sp.
ACAGAAAGGTGGCTGGGATGCAGAGAATCTGCCGGTCTTTGAATATCATGCAGTTGGCAGCGTTCAGCACCAACGAATATATGAACAAACCAGAGGTTTTTTAATGCAACTGGGCTATCCAGTCGATAAAGTTATATTCAAACAATATATCAACTTTGGCGAATTGAATAAATCAGTTGATAACGGTCTAGCCCCCTTCTTTTTTATGAGTTGGAATATGGATTACCCTGATGCTCAAAACACACTACAAATGTTTTACGGACCTAACAAGGCTCCTGGATCTAATAAATTTGCATTCGACAACAAAAGCTATGATGAATTGTATGAGCAGGCACTTAGCATGCCCGAGACAATTCAAAGGAAAAAAATATTTTCAAATTTAAATCAAATGGTAGTTGATGAGTGTGTCATTATCAGCGGCATCAACAGAACTTTTATCAGCCTGTGGCACAAAAATGTGATTTTTTATCCTACTGAGGACATTACAGGTGCTGGTTTTCTTAAGTATGTGGCATTAAAAGATGTCAATCAAATGCCATAAGGTACAAACTATACCGTTAAGTGAAAATTTAACTGTCGGTATAATTTTGTTAAAATTAAGTTAATTAATTCTTGACTATAAAAATCATCGGCGTAGAATGCGCATCCATTACGAAATTGGACAGTTGTCCACAACGGAAAAAATAAACATTATGAATTTATATTTTATCAACATAACAAAACAAAACAGGCAACCGAGTCATAGCTCGTGTGTGCTAATTAGTTGATTTAATGCCCTTCAAATATCTTGAAAGGCATTGGATGGCCTTTCAGGAATCTTTTACGTAAAGCCCGATTGGTCACCCAAACGGGCTTTTTTTTTGCCCACAATGAATTTCACTCCAGGTACTTTTATCTGCAGTGATACCGAATCCAACATCTTTGGTCTTGTCTCTGTATGGCAAGCCGGTGCAGTCAGCTTTGCTGATGTGTATACCAGATGATCGGATACATTAGATAGCCAAGCGGTTTAGGCAGTCACCTGAAAAGTGATCATACCTTAATAGGGTATCGAAGGTTCGAATCCTTCTCTAAGACGATTGATAGCTCAATTGGTAGAGCAGCAAACTTTGATTTTGTGTGTTGCAGGTTCGATTCCTGCTCAAAAAGTAGCCGAAAGGCACCAAGGCGAGAGCCAAATCTAATGCAAGACGTGTGACGTCTTTAAACATCACAGGTCAGTTTCAGTTTGGTGGGCGAGAAGCCCATTGCTACCTATATGTAGCAATGACAAGGTCGTCGACAAACAACGACCAATCAGGAGAGTATGATTGATTTCATATTTTCATGCCAATGGTGCATTGGTCTGCTTTTCGAGTCTGTAAGATCGAATTGAGAAACCAGTGATTGAAGTCAGGGTACAAGCCTTTTAGGACGTATCGTACACATAAGGATTTGAGTGATTTCAAGATCTGGTGGAACCAGAACAACCCATTATTGGTCACTGGTTGGTCGTGAGATTGATTTTTAATTTGATCGATCCTTTAAATGGGTTGGTCAAAGCCAACGCAAGATGGCTTGCGGTGGTGCGGTAGGTAAGAGAGCGAAAAGTGGCTTATATCAGGAAGGCCTGGTATCAGCAGTTGGTAGGCGAAGAGAAAGTAACTATAAGCGCCCATACAGGGCTTAATTTTAATTTTAACAACGAGGTTTTAATGACTGAGTTTTACTAGTTGTGCAAACTTAAATTGCACAGGATAAATGATGATTTTTAGAAAAAGAGTAGTGATTGCTGATAATGAACGTGCTTTGTTATTTCGTGATCGCCAATTAACTGAAATTTTGACCACTGGTGTATACCAGTTCTGGGATTTCGAAAACCGCATCAAAGTGCGCGTGTTTGATATAACCGCAACTGAAATCACTCAGAAAGACGTCAAAGTGTTGTTAAGAAACAAAGCAAGCTTGTGTGATATGCACTACACAGTCATCAACACCGACGAAAATGAGGTGGCGTTGATTTATGTAGATGGTCAGTTCAGAGATTTAATTAAACCTCAGTCTGAGAAATGGTTTTGGAACACTGCGGCTCAGGTCGAAGTCAGGCGAATTAATGTCTCTGAGCAGGTTGAAGTGTCTACCAAAGACATGAAAGTATTGGCCAAAGCCGCCAAAGCTTCTGTGTTGTCTGGAGGTATGGTGGTCAAAGAGGTGACCAACCAACAAGTGGGTTTGTTGTTCATCGATGGTCAGTTGGTTAAAACTTTGAAAGCCGGTAAATACGGTTTTTGGAATTACAACCAATCTGTGGTCGTTGAAGTGGTTGAAACCAGGGCTCAAAACTTAGAAGTGGCGGGTCAAGAAATTTTGACCAAAGACAAAGTCAGCTTACGAGTGAACTTGTCTGCTACTTTTAAAGTTGCTGATGTGGTGAAAGCCGTGACTGAGTTAGTCAACTACAAAGAGTTTTTATACAACGAGTTGCAGTTGGCTTTGCGAAAAGCCATCGGTACCAAAGTATTGGATGTCTTGTTGACTGACAAAGAAGCCATTGACACATTTGTCCGAACTTTGGTGGCAAAAAAAGTGACTGAATTTGGTTTGACCCTGATAGAAGTGGGTGTCAAAGACATCATCTTACCTGGTGAGATGAAAACCATTTTGAATCAGGTGGTTGAAGCGGAAAAAGCCGCCAAAGCCAATATCATTAAACGACGTGAGGAAACTGCTGCGACCCGATCTTTGTTGAATACAGCAAAGTTGATGGACCAAAGCGCCACTTTGAGGCGTTTGAAAGAGTTGGAAACTTTGGAAAAAGTGGCCGATAAAGTCGAAACCTTAACTGTTTTTGGTGGCATGGAAGCCTTGGTCAATAGTGGTATCAAGGATGGCATTAAGTTGAATGTTTGATTGTTTAATTTGATCACTCAAGGAAGAGTAAGGAGGCCCACAGTGTTTTAATGCTGTGGGCCTTTTTGCATTAGAATTGTTTGAGTGAAAGCTTTTTGGATTGTCGCTTCTTTCAGTCTGTTCCTGGGAGTTGATTATGTGACAACCTAAATGTAGCGGAAGTCAATTAAAGTGTCTGCAGACAACTGTTGAAACAGTTGAAAACTTAAAGAAACCCTGATTTATGTTTCAGGCTTAAAACAAGTATTCGGGTTAATTGCTGATGCATCACCTTGTGACTTTAAGTTTTGGTAGCGCAATTCGGCATGTTGGATTATCATTTCAAATTCATCAATGGCATTTTCTGTAATTTCTTGGAATTTCGGATTGAAGTAGTCATCTATAAAATATCTACCGCTGGATAAATCGCGGATACATTCATAGGACTGGCGAAATTGATCGTTGAGCTTTTTAGCTGCATCAATGCCGGCTTGGTTGCGTTCTAATTCATAGGTCGCAATTAACAGTGAATGGCCCATGCCTTTATCAATCATGGAGTTGCTCTTTTGAATCATGATTTGAGCGATGTCTCGACAATAAGA
>CALLLZ010000263.1 GCA_938008005.1 uncultured Marinicella sp.
TTCACCTTCTAAACCCGAAGACTTGTCTTCAATATACATAATTCTCGACCTAGAAAGTTTAAACGCTTCAGGCTGCTGATGATCTTCAAACACTCTACTTTCTTGCTTGCCTTGATGCCTATCCATATTTACACTTAACCATTTTAATATAAGTACACGTTCACCTAACATCTTCTGAACTACTTATTGAACCACCCATAAAACGTACTACTTTATCATAATCGATTGTATGATTACTTCTGACGCCTTAGACTTTAAACCTGCACCAAGACAATGTACGTCCCAACTGGGTCTTGAATCAGCGCTTGGGTAATTTGATTGTTGTTGTTTTTGGACTGATTAACTATTTGTCCACCAGCAGGTTCAACATGCTTCAGGCTGGCCGATAAATCGTCCACTGGCAAATATAACAGCCACACGGGTGGCACATTTGCGTTGACACCTTTTGCATGACATACACCAGCAGCTGGCAACCCATCTGCCCGAAGCATGTTGTAGTCGTGATAAGAATTATTATCGTCATTCATGGACACATCTTCAGCACTCCAACCAATCACTGCTTGGTAAAAATCACGAGTTTCGGTGGCTTTGACAACAGTCAAATCCAACCATGCAATACACCCCACTTTTTCGGTCGATTCTGCAGCCTTGTCATATCCATAGCTATGCACCATTTCATCAGTCACCACAGGGATCAATCCGAACGTTGCGCCATTTGGGTCTTCAATGACGGCCCATTGACTGGCACCCTCATCATCTTTACCATGCATCAACTCGCACCCCCCTAAATCCAAAGCTTGGGTCACACTGTCACCAATATCTGCCACCTGAAAATGAGGCATCCATTGTAATGGCAACTCAGCATATTCAGGGCTTTGAGCACCCAATCCAATGATAGGTATACCAAGATTGTTCAACAAATCTTTTTCTTGCCATAAGGGATGAGCACCGGTGGTCAAAACTTGGGTATAAAACTGCACCATTTTGTCATGTTGTGGCACTGCGATGTCGGCACTCATCACCGCACCGATACTGGGTTTAAATGAATCATTCATAGCTAAATACCTCTTAATTTAATGTTGATGTTACTGTGGATATTATAGATAAGCAATCCTTTGGCTTGAAGTATCGAAGATCTGGCCAAAATGGTTTTCAATGCTTCTGGTTCGATAATTGTCCACTGGTCTTAAGACTGAGCTTCAGAATCCAGATCACACAAACGTGTCCAGTAAATGAGAGGGAGGTTTATACTTTTAATAGACTATTCTCTGCCAATAAATGTATCCACCAATCTATAACTGTTTCAGCCCACTTTATTTTCATAAGCCCCAATCACTGCTTGATTTCTCAACTTTATACAAACCAATTTTATAGGGCGTCTTTAATTCTGCCACGCCTCTTTCAATATCCTCCCACTGTTCTGAAGGGTAAGACAGTAGCGCTGTATTTATTTCATCTTGATTGTTTGTTGCATATTCAACCGGTAGTGGATAAAAGTCACTCCAGTGAAGCATTTCATCACCAGAACCCTTATAAACAGCAACAGTTGCTATTTTTTCACCTATTGAAATAGGTCTTCTAACTTTAAAGTCTATGATTTTTATGACTGGATAATTACCACCATATTTAGATAAATTAGTCGACACGGCAGCCAATGGAGGTGAAGTAGAAATAATAACCCCTCCATTAGAGTCAGCTGTAAAATGTTCTTTAAATTTAACCCAATAAATTTCATGTATGAAAATCGTTACAAATACAAGAATTGAAAAATACAGCGACACCATAACCATTAAAATGATTGAGGTTATTATGCTAAGCACTATTAAAAAAGGAACGAGAAAAAAATGTTTTAGCCAGACGCGTTTATTAAATTCCACTTTCCCTGGATTAGATGCATAGGTGTCATTATTTAATGTGATTTTTTTATCGCTATTCATAATTAAAGGCCTTAATATTTTCTTTTAATAAAACATTAAATAGTTCAAAGTAACCCTATGATTTAAATGAATGGCTACTCTTTTAAATTATATGTAATTGTCTAGACAAGATAAAGACATTAAGAGGTTTAAGAGTATACAACATGGATTATTCGCTCTGCGAAAGTAAATTATTTATCTTGATCAACATAATTTTCAATCACATACTTTCCCCAGTCCACAATAGCCTGCAACAAGGGAACCAAAGTTTGACCAAACTCAGTTAAGGAATACTCTACTTTCAGTGGTGGTTTTGAGGTATAGACTTTCCGTTTGATGATGCCATCATTTTCTAATGTTTTTAACTGTAAACTCAATGTGCGTTCAGTGACTGTGGGCATTGTCTTTCTGAGCTCACTATAGCGCAATGTCTTAGACTTCAAGTTGTAAAGGATGGCTGCCTTCCACTTTCCACCAATAATTCCCATCGTTAAACTGGTAGTACAAGGGTATGTTTTTTCATTAAATTCATAATTATTTTTCTTTTTATTAACCATTTTATTAACCTATCCTTTTTGACCGTTATTGCAATATTAGCACTATATACTTATTATATCTACTATATTAATTATAGTTAAAAACATGAAAATACAAGCTGAACAATTTTCAAGCACCAGAGGCGTCATATGAGTCCAATTTTAATTGATGGTATTGGCTACGCAGCTTTAGCAACTAACCTATATTCCATGTCCGTTAAAGGAGAATACAAGCTGCGATTTATTTCAATGATTGCAAACATGGGCTACATTTTATACGGCGCATTAATCAGCGCCACCCCATTAATAATCGGCTGCACAATCGCAGTTTTTCTTCATGGCTTTCATATCAGAAGGTTACGAATCAAAAGTAACAACAATGATTAAAATTAAACAAATCAAAGAAGCAGACACAGAAGTATTGTCACTCTTAGGCAGATTAACCTGGGCTGAGTCCCATGGACAATATATAGATAACAAAAACGAACTATCCAAATACCTGGACGAGAATTTCTCAATTTCTAAAACGAATCAAGAGATAAACAATCCCAAACAACTTTTCTATATAATTTATACAGATGATTTACCGGTTGGTTATGCGAAATTGATTATCAATGCCACGCAGGAAAACATTGCTTCTGAAAACAGTTGTCGACTAGAACGAATTTTCATCTTAAATGATTTTATACCTTTGAAAATTGGACAACAGTTACTCACTTACGTTGAAGAGCAAGCCAAAGCATTAGAGCTAGATACCATGTGGCTTTCCGTTTATATAAAAAATAACAGAGCCATCAGGTTCTATGAAAAGAATGACTATAAAAACGTGGGTGACTTAAATTTTTCAGTCAGTGGGAAATTATATGAAAATATTGTATTTTCTAAAGTGTTTTAACGGCCACAAGGATAAAAGGTACCGGCCTAAATGACACTTTCTTAAGCTGTAAAATACTGAAGTTAAATGTATTTCTAGTTACATGGGAAGCCAAGCATTTTCAATTAAAATGAGACCTATAGGGTTGTCGGCTTCAGCCGACTCATAAAACCTTAGGTTTTCTAAAAAGTTGACTGAAGTCAACAACCCTAAGGCGTTGTTTGCTTGATTAAAAAATACTCTTAAATACAATCGCATAAGCGTGATATTCCAACTTAAGTAAGTACCATTCGGTACTGACCTCTTTATTTATAGTTAAAAGTAATGTTGGACTGCCTTAAGGCCCTACTTTTGGCAGTCCAATCTACCTACTGTAACATATACTTAAATCTAAGAGGCCTATATTTTATTTATCCACTCTCTCTGATTTGCTTTGCATAAGAAGATGTTGCAGTTATTGATCAACAAATAAAAAGTTATCATTGATGTTTGGTGATCACCATATCGGTAACCTCTACGGTACAACCGTCTTTTGGTGAATTGTGTACCCCCCAATCATCGACCACAATCATCATTGTTTCATTGAAGATAGTTGGACCTGTTTCCCGATATGCATGCCAAAGTTTATTGGAAGCATC
>CALLLZ010000264.1 GCA_938008005.1 uncultured Marinicella sp.
AGAGCCAACAACATCACCAGAAGTGCTGTCCTCTACCTTTCCAATCACGATGACTGTATCTAGGTTTTTTTCATCTGACTCATTTGCCAAAACATGACCATTGCATAGCGATAAAATAGTTATTCTAAGGGCAACATCAAATACCTTTAAAGAATTCATAACATTCTCAAGAAAAAAAACGAAATGATACATCATATCTTTTATTTTGTATAGCTTAAAGATAGCAGTCTTTAACTGTTAATTTAATTATAATTTCAGGCATTAATTTATTGTGAATCAATTTTTTTAATTATAGAAAAAAACAACTAACGATGTTTTATAATCAAATGACTTTAAAATTAAAATAATTTTGATCTGCGAAATCGGTCGATTTCGCTTCGCTATGAAAGAAGACACTATATAGTATAAATAACTCAAAAAAAGCGCACCCAATGAGTGCGCTAAAACTATTCATAAATTATCATAAATACTTATGATACATTATATCATATCGTTTTGTACTTTCATTGACAACCACTTTTGTAAAATACCAGCACAAAAAATCCAACAATATATAAGATACTTATTTAGATGTTTTGAGACAACCCAAAACCATAACGAATATATAGTTGTAAATTTAATCTATATTAGCGAGATTAGTTTCTTAACTTTTTGTGCCTCATATCTCTTTTTTCAATTTCGGAAAGTCTTTTGTTTTCATAAATTCCTTTTGATTCCCAGTCTCCATACATTGGGTTAGGAAAGACAATAAAGTGTTGACCAAAAGCAGTTTTCATTTTTGTTACGTATTCATTCCTTTCTGACATGTTTTTTCCATCATATACATGATCAAAGTCAGATAAATTATCACCAAGTAACAACACGACCTCATGAGTTTCACTTATTTTCTGTCTTCGCGGTTCTTTACCAGATTCACTGACTCTCAAATATACATTTGATGCATTTACACTGTCTATTCCAACTTTTCTTAAGTTATTGACTGTTTCATCTAGCTGCTCAGCATATCGGTTAGATACATAAAAAACTTCAACACCTAAACGCTCTGCATGTGTTATAAAGTCATAAGCACCAGGAACCAAAGTAGCCGATTCACGACGGCCCCATTCTAGCCAACTGCCTTTATTATAGTTTTCATCATTGGTAATCAGTTGAACAGAATATGGACTGTTATCAAGTATGGTTTCATCAATATCAGTAATGACAGCAAGTGGCTTGTTGGACTTGGATTCTGTAACGAATTGATCAAGTCGCAAACGAGCGATGTTAAATGCTTGATGGCATAGCGCTCTGTATTCAGCGGCGTTCTGTTGCCACAACACTGCCAAAGTTGAATGTTCTTTGATAGGCGTTTCATTAGAGTTTTTTTTATCAGTAAAATGCTTGTTATTTACTGCGCATCCACTGATAAAAAAGAAAAGCATGTATACTTTGATAAAGTTTATTCTCATTATTCTGTTCCAATAAAAAAGCCAACTCAGTCAATGGCTTAAGTTCAAATATTTCAGAGCTTATGTAACCAATCTAATTTATCTGTTAACACAATTTAATTGATAGTTAATCAATGAATTTTCATGATCACAGTATCATTTACTCTGAAACCCTATATGAGTTGATTCTTCAAGTAAAGTTTTAGCTCAAAATGGTTTATCCTGATTTACTGACTTGTATTTCAGAGGTGTTTTTTGTCCTTGTGATGATGCATGAATTCAAATGCTCTCCCCAAGTTTCATCTATTTGGGTTGAGATAATTTCGATTCTTGACTCGTTGCTTGTATTAATCGCTATTTCTTGAAGGTACCCGTCATAAAAATTAAAACCATAAATCCCTTCATTGGTATGAATAATTGCTTTTAACCTTTCTGACTTAAGAGACTTAAACCACTTCATTAACTTCGTTTTACTGAATACGAACCCGTCGTTATAACGCCAACCAACACTTTCATAGCCCTCACCAGAATTGGTCGACATCAGGAAACCCAACACTTCTGGAATCGCTGATTCATCTGCAGTTTCATTTGTTGATAGGTTTTTAGGCTCTTTATAGTTGTGCTTAGAATCGGATTTGAATAAAGTTTTCCCTAACAATAAATCTGGATCTATTTGGCCATGCTGACTATAGTGAATGGGTTTTACTGCAACTCCTTGCTTCTCCAAATGATGTTCTATTTGACCGACTTGTTGTTTAGAACACAAATCTGATTTGTTAGCGACAACGATGTCAGCTATTTCAATTTGTTGTTGGAATGTCGGGTGAGAGCTGTATTCAAGCTTAGCCAATTGCCTTGGATCAACTAAAGTCAAAATCTTTTCAATACTTAAAACATCTTTATAATATTTTGAAAACAATAAAGACACCACTTCTACTGGGTGACCCAATCCACTGGGCTCAATAAGTAACCGATGTGGTCGAGACCTTTTAAGCAGGACATTCAATGCTATTTGCATAGGTATACCAGAAGCACAGCACATACAACCGCCAGGTACAGCACGGACATAAACACCTTCTTTTTCTGAAAATGAACTTTGAAATAGGTTGCCATCTAATCCAACTTCACCAAATTCATTAACAATAACAGCCCACCTTTCATCTTTAGGTTTAAATTTAAGCACATGCTGGATAACAGATGTCTTGCCTGTTCCTAAAAACCCTGTAATGATATTTGTTGGTACATTTTTAATCATATCGATATCAATAAGCCAAAGAAGATATTTAGCTGATAAATTATATTATTATATTTTTAAGTTAAATTTAAATAAGTTTTGTTTGACAGGCTTGACAAACACCCTTTATTTCCAATGTCGGATTGATGAGTTGAAAGTCAGCTGATTTAGCAGAATCAGAGATCTCTTCAATGATTGATTGAGACATATCAAGTTCTTTAACTTTGAAACAATTCTGACAGATCATGAATTGAGGTGACTCATGCTTATGCTCACATGTGATGTGCATGCATGCCAAATACTTATTTTGAGACTCCAACTTATGTACAAGATTAATAGACTCCAAAAAGTCCAATATTCGATACACAGACATCGCAGGAAGCTTCGTGTCTGTTTTAACACGAATAAGTTCCACAAGTTCATAAGCTGATAACAATTTTTCTGTTTCAACCAGTTGTTGTAAAACCAGTTTGCGTTTAGCAGTGAGTTTAGCACCATGTTCTTTGCATTTATCACTTGCTTTATCGAGTACTTTAGTAATTTGACTACCTTTCATGGTTAAACATAATTTCTTGATTACTTGATTCAATGACAGAAAGACCTTGTTTATTATGAATGATCCACTGTACCTCAATTTGATGAATATCAGTAAAAAAACTTTGCAAATTTACTTCTAAAGCAACCAAAGCAGCCGCTCTTTTACATGAGTATTCAATATCAACAAGGAAATCATGATGTACTGATCTCTCATTCTTATGTTCATGTTCATGTTCATGCTCGTGTTGGTGCTTATCAGTAACCACATCAAAAGGACTGGTAACCTTAGCAGTTTTTTGTATGCAAGCACCACCAGTTAATGCGAGCCATTTATCTGTATCATTAAGCAATAAAGTAGATTGACCGATAACCTCAATTTCTTTTTCGTTTGTAGGTTGATACTCAAACCCAACGACATCAGATGCTGACAGCTTCAATGACATACTAAGTATCGAATCATCAAGAATCACTGTCATATACGATTTACCATGTTCGTGAGCGCCAACAGCCAATACAATTGTTATACTAACTGTTAAAACCAAGCAAAACATAAATAAAATTAAGTTAGATACAACCTTCATTGTTTTAATGCTTGGGTTAACCAACCAATGATGTTCTGTAAATGTGCTGTACCATAAAGTGATACAAATCTCTCTGTTTCCCAGTTGTTACTATCTTGGTAAACTTCTAAACGTTGAATAACAAATTCTTTGCTGAGTTTTAGTTTGCAGTCATTAACGATGCAATTTGTCCATTCATTAAATGTTTGAGGAATCATAAATTAAAATCCTATAGTATTAGTTAGTATCTATGCGATGCAGCAGCCTTTTCTCCCCTATGCTCTCTATAATCCGGGCTTTTGTGTACCACTGCTGTCATGTTTAACCCTGTTTTAATCCTTGATAACTTTCATTGGATTCTTAATTCTTAAATTTGACCAGTAAAAAACGGTTACATAAATGAGCAATGATTATCATGCAACTGGCACCAATAACAAAAAACTCCTCATTTGCTTCAGATGCAAACAGTCCCAAAACAAACAAAACCACCCCTATAGAAGCGAAAACTGAAGGTATTGGCTTATGGTGAATTCTGAATCCACTTGGAATGCTCCAAATTACAAATAGCAACATTGGCACTATTAAAAGATAGTGAACCCATTCTTTTTCTAAAAAAGCCAAGCTGATTGAACTTAAACCCAAGAAAATCATTATCGGCCCCATTAAACAGTGGGTTAAACACAAACATGAGAAAAACACGCCCATGATATCTTTGTTAACATTCATTGTATATTCAGTATCAGAACTAATAAATGATACATTGTATCATTAAAATCAAATTGAGCAACTGTTTAAAAGATTAAGATTTACTTATGTTGAGGTCTTTTAATGATTTAAATTTTTAAGAATGGATTGCTTATAAAACATGATGGACGGGATTGAAATAAGCGTTATGCCGGTTAAGAAAACAATACCAATTATCATTAATAACTCGCTTGTAAAAAAATCTGAAAGGTCAATAAACAAACCATAGTTCATACCCAGCCAATCATCTAATAAAAACAAAATAAGCCAACAAAAAAAGCAGGCCAAAAACACTGAGAACAAAAGCATGAAAAATGATTCTATTTGAATCAACAAGAAACAATAGAGAGGACTGGCTCCGATGATTCTGAGTAAGGCCAGCTCTTTCTTTCTGGATTGAAGCGAGGAAACAAGCATAGTTACCAAACCAATCATAGTAGATATCAAAACCAACAAACCGATTAACATCAACATCTTTTCAAATATAGCAGACATGCGCCATACTTGTGCCAAAGCAACTCCTGGAAGCACTGCCATCATCCCAGCACCTTGAAGCTCATTAATCTTTCTTTGTAAAACAAAAGTTGAGGATTTATTTTTTAAACCAACATACACTGCTGTAATTGATTTAGGCAGTAAACCATTGAGCTTAATATAATCAATCAATTGTTGTTGTTCCGTTTTATTTTTTGGCCATTTTAAATGAACAGCTTCAAGCCCTGCCAATGATACGAACAAAGACTGATCAACTGGCGTACCTGTTTTCTTTATGATGCCTTTGACCTTGAAAGGCGCTTCATCATGTTTTTGAAAACTTGTCCGACTCACGCCATGTGACAATGTCAATAAATCGCCCTCTACATACTTTAGCTTTTGTGCTACTTCTGAACCTAAAACCACATCAAATGGATCATCAAACCAAACTCCATTAGTGAGACTCAGGGATTTTTTATTGCCATATTTATAGTGTTTAAAGTATTCATCAGACGTTCCAAGCACACGAAACCCTTTATGAGAGTCACCCAAAGAAATAGGAATCGTCCATTGGACAACAGGATCTTCTTTAAGTGAAATGTATTGATCCCAATCAATGTTATTGGCTGGCGATCCTATTTGAAAAACGCTGTATAACAATAAATTGATGTCACTGGTTTTAGCGCCAACTATGAGATCAAGACCACTGACTGTTTTAGTAAAGCTATACTTAACTTGATCTTTAATAAAACTGAATGAAATTAACATAAAAATACCAATTGATATTGATATGACTGTCAACAAAACCGAAGACTTTCGATCAACCAAACTTTTGATTGCTAATTTAAGCAGCATTGAGCTCTTCCATATCAATCGTTTTAGAAAAAAATTGCGACAATGCTGTATCGTGACTGATAAAAATTAAAGTCGTTTGATTTTCATCTACGACCGAATTCAATGTTTGTATGAAGTTAAATTTAGCTGTTTTATCTAATGCAGATGTCGGTTCATCAGCGAGCAGAATTCTGGGGTTGTTTATTAATGCACGTGCAATGGCAACCCGTTGTTGTTGACCGATACTTAACTCACCTGCCTTGTTGTGAATTATGTTTGCAGATAAGTTTAATTGTTGAAGCAAATCCATAACTTTAAATTCTAAGCGATCAATTCGTTTGGGGTTAAATGAGTTTGCCAATTTGATATTATCAATCACGCTCAGATACGGGATTAAATTGAACTGCTGACTTATTAAGCCAATGTGCTCCGCTCTGAATGCATTCATTTTTTTTGAACTGAATTGACTGGTTGTATGCTCACCAATAGAAATGGTTCCACTCGTGGGTTTTAACAAGCCTGAAATTAAGTGCAAAAATGTAGACTTACCAGAGCCAGATTCACCACTTA
>CALLLZ010000265.1 GCA_938008005.1 uncultured Marinicella sp.
AACCGGCCCAGTCTTGGACCCAAGACAATGGCACCGGCTAAGGCACACCAACCACCAATAGCATGGACCACTGTGCCACCAGCAGCATCATGAAAGCCCAACCCTCGCAGCCAACCCATATGCTCATCACTACCGCCCCAAGCCCAACTACCAAAAACAGGGTATATTAATGTGGTGATTAAAACCGCACCTATTAAATACGGAACAAAACTTACCCTTTCAGCCAACGACCCACTCACAATGGTCGCTGCCGTGGCAGCAAACAGCATTTGGTAAATCAAGTTCAGATCTGCTGAAGTACTCAAACTGTGACCACCTGAGCCAACTGCTGATCCGAAAAATCCATTGGCACCGAAAAATCCAGTGCTGTTTTCTCCAAATAAGATGCCAAAACCGATGGCCCAAAAAAACAAGGCTCCAACTGACACATCGGCAAAGTTTTTCATCACCACGTTGATGGTATTTTTGGCTCGAACCAGTCCGCCCTCTAATAAAGCGAACCCTGGTTGCATCAAAAAAATCAACGCACAACAAATACCAAGCCATACAGTTTGGATGATTTCTGTATAATTCACCTCAGTTGTTTGCGCATGGGCTAAACTGGGTAACATCAGCAAAAGAGCGATGCAGCTAAAATTTTTCATGATTGGTTTCCTATTCGATCTGGCTTCCTATAATTCAATCTACAGACAAAATCGTCAAGCAATAAATTGTAAGCAATTGTCAAGGCGGGACATTTGGGTGAAAAATAGTACAAATATTCATCTTGAGCCACAATACCCTGCTCGAAGACTGACAATTCTTGTCATTAATCACAAAGTTTTAATAAATAATTTGACCAAAGTCACATTTTTTAAACCAAATCTACTTTAGTGATGTGAATTTATCCATTTAGTAACATTCTGTTACCTTTTATTCGCAACCATTCAAAAAAACTTGTGCTAGTATAGGGCCTTATTCAAACAACTTAAGCAAGTTGGTGAGGTATATACTACCAAATAAAACAGATTAAAATTTGTTTTTTATCCGCAGATGATCAAATTTATCTGTCAGGGCAGATGATTATACTTAGTTCAATCCAGCATGCTTTCAATTTATTTTAATTTATATGACGAGGAATAATTGTGAATAAGAGAGTTAATAAAACATCATTAGCAAAATCGGTTGGTTTAGGACTGATGATTATGGGGTCTGCACAAACTTCAGCTGAAGTCAGTGCGAATGTTTCTTTGGTTTCTGATTATGTTTTTAGAGGCATTTCACAAACACAAAGTGATCCCACCATTCAAGGTGGCTTTGATTGGTCACATGAGTCTGGTTTTTATGTTGGAACTTGGGCATCTGGTGTAGATTTCGTTGACCGTGGGCTGGATGATGGCGCAGATCTTGAGCTTGACTTATACCTTGGGTATGGCGGAAGTTTCAACGATGACTGGAGTTATGATGTCAGTTATGTACAGTTTTTGTACCCTGGAACCATCCGTGAAGCTGACTATGATTATGGTGAATTTTTAGGTTCTGTTGGATACCAAGATATGGTTAGCTTTACCTTAGGCTACTCTAATGATGTATTCAATACCGATGAAACAGGTATCTACTACGAAGTTTCTGGTGGCACAGACATTGGTGAAAATGGTTGGTCTTGGAATGCTGCAGTCGGTCACTACGACTTGGATGACTTAGATTCATCATACACCCATTATTCTTTAGGGATCAATAAAGCCTTTGAAAAGGCCACTTTGGGCTTGACTTTTCATGACTCTAACGCTGAAGAGGAGTTTGGCAAAGGCATAGCTGAATCGAGAATAGTTTTTAGTATCTCAGCAGAATTTTAATTCAATAAAAAAACAAACTGACTCCGCCTGAGTTATATAAACTTAGGCGGAGTCAGTAAATATAAAAAGGAGGTCCGCATGATTAATCTAGGCTCAAGCAAATACAAAGGGTTGCTCATCACCATTTCTTTTTTCTTGGTTTTCTTCGTCTTGGTTGGTTTATTTAATATTTATCTTGGAAGAACAATTAACCTTGAAAATGAGAGACTCAATAAAATAATTGAAATACACGGCAAAGTCATGTTGGCTGAACCTGACAACCCCAACAACTTCTGGCAAGTACAATCTGCTGAACTCAAAACACTATTTGAAGGCGGCGACATTGCTGGTGTTGCATACCAGCCTGTTAATAAACAGATAGATGAAAACATATACAGACCATCCATCAACGGACTTACGGCCATGGCTTCATCAGATGATTTTTATACTGACAAGAACCTGCTTAATGGAAAACTGACTGCTCTTCAGCAAGAATGGTCAAGTGTTATTGCAAGCAAAGAAAAAAGATTTGAGATATTACAATATGCTTCAATCGTTTTGGCAATTCTCTATTTTTTAGGCATTGTCTTTCAGATGGTTCGAAACTTCGATAGTATCGACTCAGAAATTGAGGTGGTTAAAAATGAAACGGAAAACATCCTCTCAACTGTTAACGAGGGCTTATTTTTGATTACTCCTGATCACGAGATCGGTGCTCAACAGTCCCAGGCCTTGAAGGGCATCTTTGGGATGAAAGAAGACATTGAAGGTAACTTTTTTGATTTTTTGAATAAATACGTCTCTGAAAACTCTTTAGAAATTGCCAAAGACTTTCTGGGTTTATTATTTGGTAAGCGAGTTAAGGAAAAATTAATTGATGATTTAAACCCACTCAAGCGTGTTCAAGTTAACTTGGAACGACGTGATGGTTCATTCGAAACTCATTACATCAGTTTCGATTTCAAACGGGTGTTGGAAGACAAAGATGTTAAGTACATATTAGGTTCTGCTACAGATGTAACCCAAGAAGTTTTATTGGAACTTGAACTGGAAGAAACCAAAACTCAATCTGAAGCACAGATTGATTTGTTTTTAAGTGTTTTACATGTGCCACCGGCTCAATTAAAACTATTTGTAAATGACACCAATGTTGGTTTAAATCACATCAACTCCATACTGAAGGATAACAACAACAAAGATTACAAAGACAAGATCAACCAAATCAGTCGAGTAATCCACAAAATTAAAGGTGATGCTGCGTTGTTAAACCTACACTCATTCGAAGTCAAAGCCCATGAATTCGAAGAAGTAATGGCTGAAATAAATCAAAACCCTAATCTAAAAGGAGAAGACCTTTTACCACTGGTAATTCAACTCAAGAACATGGTCAGTCACAAAGACTCATTTTTAGCCATCTTTGATAAGTTTGACTCCAGTAAATCTGTACTCGATAAAGCTGGACTGAAACAATCTGATGGCGATGCTCAAGAAACCATAACTGTTGAGGAGCCCATAAGCGGTATCCAGCAGATGGTCAAAAGAATTGCTGACGAATACAATAAACATGCGAATGTGATTGAGTACAACAGTTTTCAATCAGAATATCCAGCTGAAAATTTGAAACCCATCGAAGATTGTAAGATCCAATTGATTAGAAATGCGATTGCTCACGGTATTGAGAAACCAAACAAACGCATAGAATCAGGTAAAAATGCCATGGGCACCGTATATATCAGTACCACGGAAACCAATGATACTTTTGAACTGGTTGTTAAAGATGATGGTGCGGGCATAGATATTGACTCAATTAAACAAAAAGCTTTGGACCTAAGTATCATTACAAAATCGCAAGCAGACAGTTTCTCAGACGAACAACTTGCTGGACTGATTTTTAACAGTAATTTCTCAACCAAATCCGATGCAGATCTGAACGCAGGAAGAGGCGTTGGTTTGAACTTGGTGAAAGAAATAGCTCAACAACTCAATGCCAAGATTGGTTTGAATTGGAAATCTAATCGTCACACTATATTTAAGTTGGTTTTCCCCAAAGAGAACCTTTTAGAAGCCATTAATAAGGAGGACAACATATCATGAAATTGATGATTGTTGATGATTCAAAAATTGTTCAGAATATGATCCAAAGATTTCTGACAGAGAAAGACATAGAGTTCGCTGGCAAAGCCAATAACGGCAAAGAAGCCTTGGATATTTTCGAAATTGTTAGGCCTGAGATTGTTACCATGGACATCACTATGCCAGAAATGGATGGGATTGAGGCGGTTAAACGAATTGTAGCGATTGATGAAAATGTCAGGATATTGGTGGTGTCTGCGCTGGCTGACAAAGCAACGGCTATCGAAGCCTTGAAGAACGGAGCCCATGGCTTTTTATGCAAACCATTTGATGAGCGTGATTTAAATGACGCACTATATGAATTAATTGAGGATTTAGTTGATGAATGAACAAGAATTACAGGTTTTTATTGATGGAACAGTTAACTACTTCAATAAAAACTCAAAAGACAAGGCTGAAGTAGGCTCACCTTATTTAGTCAAAGAATTTAAGTCTAACCGAACGTTATTCTCTGCCTCGATTGGTATCTCCGGCAAATTTCAAGGTATGGTCTATTTATTTGCACCCAAAACCATGCTGGCATCGCTGTTAAAAGACATAGGCGAAACCGAGTATACCAATGAATATGCGGCAGATTTAGCTGGTGAAGCTGCCAATACAATTGCGGGCAATGCCAGAAAGTATTTTGGTAAAGATTTCATGATATCTGTTCCTGCTGTTCATATTGGTGACGAGCATGAAATACTGTTAAATGAAGGTCTAAAAACTTATGCAGTTCCAATTAATTGGAAAGAACACAAATCTATTTTGTTGATAAGTATCTGAAGCCAAACCTAACGACTTTCATGTCAAACAACTCACATCAACTGGTGATTCTTAACAACCAGCTCACCAGTTGATGCTTTTAAAAATCCACCTCTCAGCCATCTAAAGTTTTCATTTGCAACTCACTCTCTTAAGTTCATGGGCTTGGCCCAATTGATTGCAATGCCATCTTTAGGTTTTCTACACCGAAAAAATTTAATTATTTCACTTAAGGAAGCTCAACACATCGCAGTGACCTGCACTGTTAATTATTTAAACTTTTTTTTCAAGCCCAACATACCGCTGTTGTTTCAGATATTTTGTTTTAATTACGAATGAATAACTTAATGGCTAAATACTAATAAAATACGGTATAACCGCCTAGAATGTAACCGTTTTAAATTAAAAAAACATGCAGTTCAAATCCGCAAGACTCCTTGGGCATTATACATAGTTGGTCATTCCTCCTTAAAATAACTATTGGCTCTAAGTCAAGACTGAGAAATTATAGACAGGCAGATAAATATGAATAGATCAGGACTTTTTAGTTATATACCAGGTTTTTGATTGCTAAGCACAACATCAAAGAAAGCTCTTGAATGCAAGAGGTCAAACGCCTTTATATTCGCTTTATAAACAAGTGTTTGTTTGTTAGAAAACCAAGGATTTATTCAGCTTGAGAAAATCTATTGATGGCACTTTTGAGTCTGAACTTGGATTTTAAGTTAACACAAGAAATTTTAAAACCCGCTTCAACATTTTCACTGTCATCTAACTTATTCAGCCAAACAATCTCTGGTATGATTTCTATATACTGCTTATCACCCTGGTTAGTTTTAATAACCAAACTTAATTCCAGATCCTGATTTTCCAAAATGCTGTCATCCATTAGCAGCTTCATCCCTGTTTCACTGATATTGACTAGTTTTCCCACAATTGACTTTGTATGCGTATCCACAACCCTGATGATGTTTTTGGGCGTAATTCTCTTCGCACGAGACAAGTGACTGTGATTTTGTTTGGTTTTTTTCATTAAATTCTGGGATTGCAACATTTGCTATACTTCACTTACCTATAAAGTATTTATTTTAACCGCTTACGTTGACCTTTTTTGATCGAATATGTTAACTATTGTAGCAAGAGATTAGTTGAATAATCATTTATAAAGCCATGAATTAGCATATATTATAATGCCTCAAATAAGCTGCTAATGTCAAATTACAACTTAACAATTCTTTTCTAAGCAAACAATCAAACCCACTGGTTACAAATTAATTGTAGATTTTAAACGTATTTCATTCTTCGAAACACTTTTTCCTAAGAATCTCATCAAAACTAATGACAACAAATTATTCATAAGTTGAATGATTATTTAATGCATTGACACGCTTGGTTTCTTCAAAATTTTTAGGATTTTTCGCCAGTATACGCTGTGATTTAGCGATGTCTTTCAAACTTTCATTGATTTGCTCAACTTGGCTCTTTATTTTATAAAACAAGGCAACCATCCAGATCAATAATGACAGCACCATAAACAACAAAACCATTATCTCTATATTCATCTTTATCATTATACCTACCATCATTTAATATGTCTTTCGACCTGAGAATCTTTATTATTTCAAGCTAATTTGATATCCATGACATTCATCAACAATTTTTCGTGACAAAGAACCAAAAGTAGGGGCTTTATGCCAAGGAAGGAAGCTATATACGAATATAATTGATTTTAGTAACACTCTCAGCCAGAATGACGCGCTATGATTCAATTTACCAATCTTTCATTACGACGTGGGCATAAAGTACTCTTTGAAGACGCCAGTTTCAGCATCCACCCGGGCCAAAAGGCAGGCTTAACCGGTGCCAATGGCACCGGCAAATCCAGTTTGTTTGCATTGCTTATGCAAAAATTACAAGCTGATACCGGTGATTGCAGTGTGCCAAAACATTGGCAAATTGCTCACGTCAAACAAGAAACCCCTGCTCTAAAACAGTCAGCACTGGATTATGTGCTTGATGGTGATGTGGTATTTCGTGACATTGAGGCGCAAATTGCTCAAGCGACCCAATTAGAAAAGCATGATCAGTTAGGCGAGTTATACGCCGAAATGGAGCGCATCGGCGGTTATGCCGCACATGCAAAGGCTGGACGTTTGTTACATGGGTTGGGGTTTACTGCCAATGAAGAGCTCAAACCAGTTAAGTCTTTTTCAGGTGGCTGGCGCATGCGCCTTAATCTGGCACAAGCCCTGATGTGCCCTTCGGACTTACTGTTGCTTGATGAACCAACCAACCATTTGGACTTAGAAGCCGTGGTTTGGCTACAGGATTGGTTGAAGCGGTATGAAGGGACACTGATATTAATTTCGCATGACCGTGACTTCTTGGATGCAGTAATCAAGTTCATCTTGCATATTGAACATGAAAAACTGACACTTTATACGGGCAACTATTCAGAATTTGAAAAGACACGAATGGAGCAACTGGCCCTTCAACAAGCCATGTTTGAGAAACAACAAAAACAAATTGCTCACATGCAATCCTATGTTGACCGCTTCAGATACAAAGCCAGTAAAGCCAAACAAGCACAAAGTCGCCTCAAAGCTTTAGAGCGCATGGATGTTATCGCTGCAACACAAGCTGAAAACCCGTTTCATTTTGAATTTTATCCCTGTCAAAACTTAAAACACCAAATCGTTGAACTAGAAAAAGCCGATATTGGGTATGGTGAACACAAAGTATTTCAAGATCTGAGCTTTTCAGTAACAGCTGGTGCACGTATTGGTTTGTTGGGTCGCAATGGTGCCGGCAAATCAACCCTAATAAAAGCCATGTCTGGTGAAAAATCATTACAAAAAGGTGAGTTAAAAACCGCCAAAGATTTACACATTGGTTACTTCGCCCAGCACCAACTAGAACAATTGCATTTGGACAGTAGCTGTATTGAACATGTACTCCAGCTCGACCCACAAGCCACCGAACAAGCTGTGAAGAATTTTTTGGGCGGTTTTGGTTTCCAAGGTGAAAAAGCCGACTCTCCCATTAGACCTTTCTCTGGTGGAGAAAAAGCACGTTTGGCTTTGGCTTTGATTGTTTACCAAAAACCTGATTTGTTATTACTTGACGAACCAACCAATCACTTGGATTTAAATATGCGTGATGCCATCAGTTTTGCCTTACAAAGTTATGAGGGTGCGGTAATTCTGGTTTCACATGATAAGCACATGCTCAATTCAGTGATTGATGAAATGGTTTATATTGATGGGGGCCAGATTCATCCCTTTGATGGCAATTTGGATGAATACCAAAGTTTTATTAAAGCTCAAATTAAAAAAGCAGAAGCTGAGAAAACAACTGCTAACAATGTTGTTCCAATTAATAAAAAACAAAACCACAAAGCCAATAAAGCAGCCAAGAACCGTTTACAAAAACTAGAACGCATGATTGACGACTACACACAAAAACTGGTTGATGTAACATCTCAACTCAGTGATGAGTCGATCTATGAACCAGAAAAATCCAACGATTTATCTTTGTTTTTAAACCAGTCTAATGAACTGAAGATGAAATTAGACCAAGCCGAAGCCGAATGGTTGGACCTGAGTGAGGAACTTGAAGGTTGATATACTTTTCCAAACCTAAGCGACTAACTTAGCTCCTACGCTGCAACGCCAGAACATATAAGATTATCCAAGACAATTGGGACTTCGATGAATCTGAGACAACTGTTTCATTACCGTGTTTTAAAGCCGTTCTTTAATCACCAAGAATGGTTTTTCTACCAGGTAATGAAGTACCAAACCAACCAATACCGTCAATCCAATGTATATCAACAGAAATGAAACTGCATGAATCCAAGGAGTTTCACTGTAAATATATTGTTTATGCAAGCTATATACCCATGGCAAAACTGCATAATGAACCAAATAGAATGAATATGACAGAACTGAAATCACCCTTAAAAATCGACCTGTCAACATTTTCAACCAGCCGTTCCCGCTGTATTTTACTGCAGACCAAACCACGAAACCAAATAACAGCACCATGATAAAATGAGTAACACTTAACCACTGCCAGTGAGTTACATGATAAAAGTTGTAGCTTAGTAACATTGCAAAGATGACAATGACCACCAGCTTCGATAACAACGACAGTTTTAAGTGTGCCTTTTTATGTTCTAACAACGCAACCATCACACCCACTAAAATTGATACAACAGCAAAATGAAAAGGTGACCTGTAATGTACAAAAAACTGAATATGGCCCTCAACCTGCTCAAACTGTATGATTGCTAAAGTTCTAAAAGTTATCAAACCCAGCATAGAAACCAGTAAAATACTGACACCAATTTTCAATGACTTTCGAGTTAAAATCAGAAGCAAAGGAGCCAGTAGATAAAACTTTTCTTCTGTAGCCAATGACCACATAGGTGATAAAATATTGGTCCCGGCATAATCTTGTAAAAACAACAGATGAATCACCAGTTCTGTCGATGATATATCAGGTTGAAATTTTGGAATAATGCCCAAAAATGCGATCAGGATCATTGCATAATACAATGGAAAAGTACGTAATATGCGTTTCAAGCCATAACGCCAGTAAGCATTTGAACGGCTTGAATCACTCAGAGTGTGTGTTTGCTGATCCACAGACATTAAATGATGAAAAATCAAGTAGCCACTTAAAACAAAAAACAAGTCAACACCTAGCCAACCATTTTGCAGCCAATTTTCTAAACCACCTGAAATCACATGTCGGTAATATGAACCATGCAGTTCAGCATAAAAAGTGACAAAATGGTGCCCCAAAACCAATAAAATGGCCCAAGCGCGCAAACCATCAAGTTCAGGCACCTTACCAGGGTTTTTACCTATACTCAAATAACTCCAACAAGTGTTTTTACTGCTACTTTTATTAGCTTCAGAATAATTCATGAATGTTTAATGCAATCAATTGCTGGTTAAATTTAATTGTAGCACGCAGAATGATACATCTTCATTCTTGTATTCAATCGACATCATTCAAATTAAAGCTCAATTAAGATACAAATACGGGTCTTTTATAAAAAATTCTGTAACTTTAAAACCTTCCTCAGAACCAGTAAAGCTTGAATATACATAGAAAAGTAACTTTAAGCAAACCCTGTTTTATTCATCATTTTCTGGTCGCCTTATAGGGCCTACTATTGGTTCATATAACAGTCAGTATTACCCAAAAAGTATAGACACTACAAGAGAACATGATAAAGGTTCATAACAACTCAGACAATTGCGCTTCTACAGCTTGTTTGGTTTTTTTATAACAAGGCTTTAACAATGGGATCAAAATCTTTACGGCCTGCCTGTCATTTTTTTGCCCTGCCATCTCAATATCAGTAGCCAAAGTGCTTAATTGCATGCACCCCACTGTGGCGGCAGAACCTACTAGGGTATGTGCTGTTTTTGCTATGTTCCGGAAATTGTTTTCAATCAGCGCTACATCAATTTTTTCTATGTGGGTACCTATGCTTTTAATAAATTTACCTGCAATGATTTTCAATAAATCTGTGTCACCAGCCAAACGTTCATACAAAGCAGGATAATCAAATAATAAAGTGGCGTTTAAGAAGGTATTCTCGATTGGTTCAATCTCTGGCAGATTAACTTCTCTGTCTGCAACTTTCTTTTCATCAGGCAGCCATGTTTCTAGAATTTGTGCAACGATTTTAATTTCTATCGGTTTTGTAACATAATCATTCATCCCAGCAGCAATACAATTCTCTCGATCACCTGGCATGGCACTTGCTGTCATTGCAATGATGGAGATTTCTTGATTACTATTTATATCTAAATTTTGATTTCTGATGGTTTTGGTGGCTTCATATCCATCCATGATTGGCATTTGACAATCCATAAAGACTAAATCGTATTGCTTGGATTGGACTGACTCAATGGCTACTTGACCATTTATCGCTAAATCCACTTCCAAGCCAAATGACTCTAATACACCTTTGGCAACAAATTGATTGGTTAAATTATCATCAACCACCAACGCCAAAGCATTATACTGTTTCATGCTCTTTTGTTTTGGGGGTAACTGATTGTATCCACTGACTTTGGTTGAAGATTTTTGTAGTTTGACTGTAAACCAAAAATGACTGCCTTGTTCTATTTCACTGGTTACACCAATTTCCCCACCCATTAAACTGGCCAGCTGTTGGCTGATATTTAACCCCAAACCTGTACCGCCATACTTTCTGGTTGTGGTTTCATCACCTTGGGTAAATCGATTGAACAGTTCTCGTTGTTGTTTTTTATCCAGGCCAATTCCTGTATCTTTTACGTTAAACTTCAGTATGGCTTCCATTTCATTTTCTTCTGTGACTTCATAATCAAGTGTTATGCCTCCTTCATCTGTGAATTTAATCGCATTCCCAACCAAATTATTTAGTATTTGAACTATCCTTCCTGAATCTCCCTTATACCAATGGTTCTTCTGATTATTTATATCACACTGAAAGTCTATATTTTTCGCTTTTACCGTACTGTAAATTGAAGATGAGAACTCCTGAATTAACTCAAAAATACCAAATTCTCTGATATCCAAATCAAGTTTACCTGCTTCAATTTTAGAAATATCAAGAATGTCATTGATGATTGAGAGTAAGGACACCGCACTTTTCTTTATGGTTTCAGCACGAAAAGTTTGTCCTTCACTCAATGGGTTTTGTAACAATAAATCTGTGGTACCTAAAATTCCATTCATTGGTGTTCTTATTTCATGGCTCATGTTGGCCAGAAACATAGATTTTGCTTTATTTGCACTGTCTGCTTTTTGTTGTGCAACTATTAGCTTTTTTTCGGTTTCTTTGCTTTCGGTGATGTCTCTGAGTATACAAAAAACTGCTTTGTTACCTTCGTAAGGAATCGAAGTTAAAGTCACATCTGCAGGATGTACTTCTCCATCACGTTTTTTGTAAAGCCACTCAAAACGACAATATCCTCTTTTATAAACAATGGCTTTAATTCGTTTAACATGTTCTGTGGAGAGTTCACCATCTGCCTGACGTTCTGTGGTGAATACAAATGGGCTGACTGTTAGAATTTGTTGCTCATTTTCATAACCAAACATATCAACGGTTGCTTGATTGACCATAACGATATCATCTCCAGAAATGATCATCATTGGATCCTCAGATTTTTCGTACAACAACCTATATTTTTCTTCACTTTCTAAAAGCTTTTTCTCTCTTTCAGTTGCTTCAAAACGAAGCCTTTGATTTTCATTAAAGTTTCTATTTAACCTTAATCCACTGATGAAAGAAACCGCCAAATAAACTGCCGCTAATCCGGCTATTGGCAAACCAACTTGACTGCCTGTCAAGCCGATATTAACGACCAATGGTATAATTACTATGGGTAAAAACACCAATACCCCACGTTTCATTGGAGACAGAACTCTCAGTGCAACAATGCAAACAACCACGATTGTTAGTTCCAATAAAATTTGGTGGTCTAAAGAGTTTTTTGCAAAAAGTAATATACCAGCAGAACCCCAAACCACAGCTGAAAGAAAGACACCGAATAAATATTTGTTTTCCCACTTAGGTATCTCTGCAATTACTAATTCACCATGAGAATCAAATTTGTATTTCAAAATCAAACGGTAAATAACTGAAATTAACAACAAAACTAACCACGTTATCAAAGCTGACAAAACAATCTGATCCAATAAGGAAAGCGCCAAAATAATGCCAGCGAGTACGATTAAAATTTGATTGGAAACCAAAGGCTCAAAAAGAAAAAATAAACGCTCTTTTCGAGAATTGATTGATTTTTTAATTTCAAACGTCATAGCTACTTATAAAACTTGATTGTTTAAAGAAAACTTGGTCATTAACACTCCCCCACATAAAGAAAATATATATCATTTTGACATAAGATATACACAAAGATTGGTCAAGAATAGACATTCAGTAAAAAATAAGGCTAATCCAATCTTTTTTTTTCTAAATTTGAAGCAAATAACAAATGTATGTCACAGTTTCGGTTGATTTATAAACTACCAAGTTTAAGTAAAAAACCACCACATCAAAGCCTCAAAAATTTCTGCGTATATTCAGCCATTCAATGGGATTTTAGCTATATGGATAATAACTGTGTTTTCAATGCTTTGAGGTCATCGATGATTGCTTGTTGTTCTTCTAACAAAGGTTGGTTGAATTTTTGTTCAAGCGACAAAGGTAAACTTTTAAGGCCGAAATCTAACGGTTCAGACACTGAAAGTTGATCAGGCTGAATAGAATCAATTGGACCAGCGATCCAAATCATTGCTGTTATACCAATGACAGCTGCAAAGCCATACCACCACGGTCTGAACAAAGTATTTTTGGCTATAACTTGCTCAGAAGTAAGCGCAGCAATCAACGATTGTTTAACATCGGACTTGGCCAAGCGCAATTGCGCTTGTTGAGTTACAACCTGCCCATCTTGAACAAGTTGTTGTTCTAAATCTGAAATCATGCCTGTATTCTTGATTGGGTTCTCATTCACGTCATTTTGCCTCCAACATATGTTCGAGTGCAGAATTGTTATTTAGTTTCATTTTACTTCGATGTAAGTTGGTTTTCACCCATGATTGTGATTGATTCATGATATGAGAAATTTCTTTGATACTCAGTTGTTCCATGTAGAAAAACCACAGCACATCATAACTGTTAGGCTTAAGGTCTTTTTTAATCAATTTCCAAATATTGTTTTTATCGACCGAAAAAGGGTCTTCTTCTAAGGCTGGTTCTCGACCTGATAGTACATCCAAAGTGTAATGGTAGGTGGTTTTTAACTTACTTAGGACACGTCTGGCAATGGTGAATAGCCAAGTACTGAATTGCCATTGTGCATCATAACTTTTGAGGTATTTATATGCATTGATGAATGTTTCTTGGAGCACATCATCTGCATCGAAACTGTTCTGGCATCGTGCCAATAAATAACTATAAAGGCGAGTTTGGTAAGAAACCACCAGCTGCGTAAAACAGTCAGCGGCTCCTTGTTTAGCTCGGGTTATCAGTTGTTGTTCATTCATATTTCATATAGGTGCGATTGATCGTTAACCCATAGCTTCAATCAATATCAACATCTATTTCAGCAATCAAGCTCAATGCAAACTCTGTACTGGCCAACAAGTCATTACCTTGGTTACGTATATCCAAACCAGTCATAGCTGCTGACAACAATTCATTCTCTTGATCTAGATTTGATAAAGCGTTCATCGCAACCAAACCGTTGATCACTTGTTCTAGTTGCTTGGCCGTAGCCTCATCTGCCGTGGACAGTGCAGTTTCTATGTTTAAGTTACCTCCTGCTTCAAAAATGCTGGCTGAGAACTGAGTGATTTTATTGAATACGGCTGAGTTAAAGGTATGTTTGTTACTACCTAAGTCAGCACCCATATGCGCCATCGCTGATTCAATATTAACCAACAATGAAACCATGCCTGAATTTTTTAAATCATAACCGCTGTAACGGTTATCCAGCCAATTTTTAACCTCTTGTTCTTGCATGCTGATTACAATTAAGTCTTCACTTAATTTGGCACTGTAGAACGAAACTGTTTTACCGCCACTGGAGACTTGGTAATGCTCTAACGTTTGTCCGCCATATTGGTTGTTATCAAACTGACTGAATTCAACCGCTTCTTTAGGATCTGCCAATAACATCAAGCTGTTGATGTATTCATTGACTTGAAATTGACCAAAATCACCAGACACCACAACCGATACATCTTCATCATTTTCACTGTGTCCATACAAAGTGAATTGATGCACCTCTTTGGGCAAATGTTCATCCAGTTTATTCTGAATGTTAGAACCCTTATTACCTGCTATTAAAGGGACAATTTTGCTGCGCAACTGCTGAACATCCAAGGTCGCATACCAATTGGCTTGGTCGTAATTACTGGCTTTGGCTTCAAGTCCTAAAACAAATAACATCAACAAACTGATTAGGGTGAGGGTTTTCTTCATTTCGTACTCCAGAATTAAATTATGTACTGTCTTATAGGCGGAATATTGGATAAAGGTTACAAACCAATGAAATTATATTAAAGATTTTTATCTCTCATTAACAGTGGGGTTAGTCATGATTATTTGAACCTTTAGATGGATAAAGGTGTCACAAGTATAAACATCCATGAGAAACTGTCATGAAAAACACCTTAAAAAAAAACGTCCAAGATGAAGCAGAAATAAATATCACACCAATGATGGATGTGGTATTTATTATGCTCATATTCTTTATAGTCACCACTTCTTTTGTCAAAGAAACCGGCATTGGCATCAGCCATGGAAACGCCTCTTTAAAGCCAAATGACAACCATATAAAGATAGCAACCATTAGACTTGACACAACTGGATATTCAGTCAATGGTCAAAACGTTTCACTAAACGGTATAGAAGCCAGGATATCGCAGCTCAAAGCCAGCAATCCAAAACTCCATGCTCAATTATTTTCGGCCAAAGAAATCGAAATTGCCACACTGGTTCGGGCAGTAGAACAAGTCAAAGAATTAAATATTGCTCAGTTATCGGTCGGTACTTACTGATACATTAGAGGCAAGAAATGGCATGATTTACTGCCAACTTTATATGTTCATGGGTGGCATCAATTAAGGTTACCGAAGTATCATGTTGTTGCACCAATAAACCAATTTCGGTACAAGCCAAAACAATGGCTTCAGCCCCTTGATCAGCCAATTTATCTATCACCTTTAAGTATTGTTGCTTCGCATTGGCATTGAAATGCCCTTTACAAAGTTCGTCAAAAATAATTTGATTCATTACAAAACATTCTTCTGCATTGGGAACGAGGGCTTTCACACCATATTTTGATTTCAATCTTGAGGTGTAAAAATCCTGTTCCATGGTGAATGCAGTACCCAACAACCCCACTTTTTTTATAGATTTTATCGCTTCAGAGCGCCCCACTGCATCTGCAATATGTAACAAAGGTACATCTATTGCTTGTTCAATCACCGGGGCGAGCTTATGCATGGTATTGGTGGCAATAACAATAAAATCTGCGCCGGCTGACTGCAGTTGTAAACAGTGTCTGACTAAGACTTTACCAATAACAGACCACTCGCCTCGAACCATCAACTGTTCAATCGGTGCAAAGTCAACATTAATCATGACAATTGAAGCTGAATGGAGACCACCAAGTTGTTGGTTGATTTGTTGGTTCAATTCACGGTAGTAAACTTGGCTGCTTTCCCAGCTCATTCCTCCCAGTAAACCAATGGTTTTCATGGTTTCGTTAATTCAGTCTGCCACATACAGCAAAATCACTTCATCCAAGTATAAATACGCATCGGCGGGATGTTCTTAAACTCCACTTTTTTGAAGGTATACTCGCCAAACAAAGGCTCGGCTAATTTACTGACATGATCGCGTAGTTGATAAGCCAGAAAAATTCCACCAGGTTTCAAGGCTTCGTGAATCGATTGTATTATGGCTTTGTCCATGCCTTTGGGCAAGGTCGTAAATGGTATCCCAGAAATAATCACATCTGCTGACTCCCAGTCTTGCTCATCCATAATCTCTACCAAATTCTGCGCACCTTTATCACTGATAACCAATCGTTCATCATCAATGGTCTTTCGCATGTGTTCGATAAATTTCTGATTGATCTCAACACTGATCAATTGTGCATCATCAGTCATGTATTTCAGAATTCCTTTGGTCGTTCCACCTGTTCCAGGCCCCAATTCCATGATGTGCTTGGCATCACTTAAATGCGCGCATTTGGCTACTTCATCAATTAACCAAGGAGAAGATGGCATAAAGTACGCCACTTGCATAGGGCTCTTTATGGCATGTTTCAAAAACAAGGCCGAATCTTTCAAAGAGTTTTTTACTTTCTTACTCATACCTTAATTGAGTCCATTAACATAGATTCGATTGTATCACGGCTAACTTTCGTTGGCTCCATATCTGTGCGGTTCCGGTATTCAACTTGATTTTCATCCAAAGAACGATCGCCAATGATCACTTGATGTGGAATGCCTAACAATTCAAAATCTGACATCATAAAACCTGGTCTGACTTTGCGGTCATCTAATATTACCTCAATACCTTTGGCTTTAAGGTTTTCATATAATTCATCAGCGGCATGTTTAACACGCTCAGATTTCAGGTAATTCATTGGCAATATAGCCACCGAAAATGGTGCAATATTGGCTGGCCAAATGATGCCTTTATCATCATGGTTTTGTTCAATTGCGGCTGCTACCATACGCGTCACACCCATTCCATAACAACCCATTTCCAAGGCTTGTGACTTACCCTGTTCATTGAGAACAACGGCATTCATGGCTGTAGAGTACTTGTTACCTAGTTGGAAAATATGCCCGACTTCGATACCTCGAGCCACTTGCAGAGAACCCTCACCATCAGGACTGGGGTCTCCGGCCATTGCATCACGTAAGTCTTCTATTGAATCGAAGTTTGCGTCTCGTTGCCAATTAACACCTGAAAAGTGAAAATCATTTTCATTGGCACCACAGATAAAGTCATTCATATTGGCCACTGTTCGATCAACAATGATGGTGGCATCTAAACCCCTTACACCAATAGAGCCTGCTTCACAGCCTGTTATTCCTTTGATTTCTTCTTCATCAAGCATTCTCAGCGGCGATGCGACTGCAGCTAAATTAACGGCTTTGACTTCATTCAAACTGTGATCTCCACGAACCACTAAAGCCACAGGTTTTTCAACACCTTCAAATAACAATGTTTTTATGGTTTGTTTGTTACATACCTTCAAAAAATCACACAATTCATCAATGGTTTTTTGTCCTGGCGTTGATACTTTCTGTAAGTCTTCGGTAGGGGCTTTGCGCTCATTCAACAAACTAACTGCTTCACATTTTTCTAAGTTAGCAGCATATTCGCCTGTATCTGAATACATAATGGCATCTTCGCCAGAATCGGCAATTACATGAAATTCTTGCGAACCAGAACCTCCAATGGCGCCAGAGTCTGCCAATACACATCTGAAGTCTAAACCAATGCGATTGATGATGTTGGTGTAAGCTTGTTTCATACTTTGGTACGTCGCCTCTAATGACTCTGGAGTCAAATGAAACGAGTAAGCATCCTTCATGATAAATTCACGTGATCGCATGACACCAAATCTGGGTCTGATTTCATCTCTGAATTTAGTTTGAACCTGATAAAAATTAATCGGTAACTGCTTATAAGAGTTAATTTCATTGCGGACAAAATCTGTCATCACTTCTTCGTGTGTAGGCCCAAAAAAATAATCCCTTTCAGCACGATCATGAATGGCCAGCAATTGCCCCCCAAAATCTTCTATTCGGCCGCTTTCTTTCCACAACTCTTTGGGCTGGACTGCTGGCATCAACATTTCTAGCCCACCTGCCGCATTCATTTCTTCTCGGATTATATTTTCAATTTTTTGCAAAACACGCAACCCAAGCGGTGCCCAAGTATATAAGCCTGCTCCAAGCTTGCGAATCATACCTGTCCTGATCATCAGCTGATGGGAAATTATTTCGGCATCTTGGGGTGTTTCCTTACGTGTAACTAAGTGAAATGCAGTGGTTCTCATGAAAAATTGTATTAAATAAAACAGCGCCTATCTTAACTGATTCAACAGTTTTCTGCTGCTATTAATCAAGTTGAATCCAATGACTTTTATTCTCTGGTATCACCACAATAACTGTTGAAAGCAACTGGTATAAGTTTTTCAATGGAACCATTACTGCCCTCAGCGGTAAATTCAAGCTCTGCAGTTTGAGTCAACTTTTCAGTTCCCACTGATATGATACCTGGATCACTCTCTGTCTTATTAAAAAAACCGTTGCCACCAATAGGTAGAAATACTTCATTGATTATCGATTCAGCACTCATCACATCACCACTGGTTGTATTCATTACTCGCCATGTCGGTGATGCCAATCCGTTGGCGTCAGTTACCAGCGATACATTACCTGCTTCATCTACAGTCTTTTTGTATGTAAAGTCAGCCATAAACATAACTGTTTGTGCTCCTGAATTAAATGCCACAGGCACCCTTCCTTCAGATTTTTCGACGGGGTTAATCAAAGCTAAATTGTGTAAGTTACAATGTATATTACGTGCTTTTTCAGCAGCAATAATTGGTGTTAGGCTTATCTTTTTATGGGTTTGGTAAAAAGGACTATTGGTATAAAAATCTGCATCAAACACCTGTGATGAGCCGGTCATATTCATCACTTTTTCCATCACATCAGCGGTCATATTAAACTCATATTCCACGATATTTTTTTTCAATTCCCCTTGCTCGTCATAAATACGAGACTTTGTGGCCAAACCAATTGGACGTACTGACACGCCTGCCGAGGATAAATCTCCTGTTGGATACATAATGGCAAACTCGATAAAATCATCTGCAACTGGCTGAATATTTTGTAAAATAAACCATGTTGGATTACCTGCCAAATCTTCAGTAAATACCGCATCAAAATTAATGACCTTTGACGTGGGGTTATCAATATCTGGTACCAGCGTTTTGCTTATGACACCCTGTCTTGGAACTTCTGGATTGAACCAAGTGCCATCCATTTCATGACTTGGAAAATAGGGGTTTTCTTCAAACGCTGCTGGCTTGGCATATAAATAGTAAACATCCTGACCACCAGTAAATGTGGCCGTATATGCAATATGAGCACCCTTGTTGTCTGCAACCATGTCAATGTAGTCCCCCATTTTTCTTTGTACAGGGTAGCCAATAAAGTTTTTGAATGGTTGACTGATGGGCATGTTTTCAGAAAATGTTATACCACCATCGTACGAGTAACTATAAAACAACCGCGAACTGAGAGGTAAGCCAGTCGCTCGTTCAAACCCGCGAGTATCTAACCAAATTAAATCAATACGACCATTGGGAGCCACCGCCATGGTTCCAAACCATTGTCTGTTGCGGGGATCGGTATCTTGGTTAATACGTTTATATGGCTGAAAACTCATTCCACCATTGATGCTGCGAGCAAAGTTAACATCTAATCTATCGCGCCCTAGCGGATCGATCGAGGAAAAGAAATATACATTCCCTCTGGTGTGTCTGTTGGACTTATCGGCTGCCACCCATACTTGGCCCAATAATCCAAAAGGGTTAACATCTCCAGAAGAAATAGGCCCACCTAAGTCAACAGCAGTTACCTGCTCAAAGTCCGGAAACATTTGTGAGGTCGGATTGTTTGACCTCAATAATTTAATCTCTGATAATTGATCCACATCACCATCACCTCCTGCTACATAAACCTCTCCATCAAAACCCACTGCCACAGTACCGAAGACTGGTTTATTACTTATTTGTTCTGGTAACGAAAAACTCATGCCGTTATCAACAGAGTAGTTAAACGTGTTAGGAAAATGTGGGTTTCCAGCTACATTCCATGCTGCATAAATATTTCCTCGTGACGCACCATCACTTTGATCAATGGCAATCCAGCTTTTATCACCCCCATAGGCGTTGATTTTATTTTTCCAAGTTTGACCACCATCATCCGACTGCCATTGATCAACCTGAAAAAAATCATCACTTTGGATACCTGGCTCCCCATTGTTGTCTTTCACCTCCAAACTCTGATAAAAAAATGTAC
>CALLLZ010000266.1 GCA_938008005.1 uncultured Marinicella sp.
ATTTCGTTTTGGCGCACATTGAATCATATTATTCACCCGATGGTGAACAAGTGCTGGTTGATCTTGGTTATGACGTAGACAGTATAGTGGGTGTACCGGTTATTTTAGTTTTGAACACTGCTGGGGAAATAGCCACTGAAATGAAATCTAGCAAGGAACTCATTGGTCTAGAGTTACGTGAGGACAGTGGCGAAGAATTCAGAGGGTATGATCGAAATTTATTATTAACTGAAATTAAAAGCATGCGAGTGGCTGCTGAATAGCTTGATATAATCAATCAGATATTGAAATACTGCAGACGATTAATTTAGCCGCTTGACACAGAAGGTTGATTCTGAGGAATCATCTTGAGATTAAACAGTGGTTATTCGGGTGTGGTTTTTAGCTAAGTTTATCATGTCTAAAACACACGAATCGTTAGGTTCATTGACCCTGACACCTAAATGAATTTGCTTATTTATTCCATGTGATCCTAATCTCACTGAAGATATGGGGAGTTGGCTTGAATATTTTTCAACCAGCCATTTTGGTAGCGTGGCAACACAACGATTTGCCGCCACTAATTGCATCATGATTTCAGTGGCCTCAATGGTTTTGTGGTATTTGGGTGTACAATTGGCAGGGAGTAAAAATAATTTAAAAATATCTAAGCGCTCTCGTTCCACTGGATAGGTGTAAAGTGTTTGATCTTGGAGATCTTCTGGATGAATGTAGGTTTTTTGATTGAACTCATGTTCAGTGCTGACAACCAAGACTTGTTCATAGTCAAATACTGGGGTGAAAATTATGCCTTTTTTTTGCAAGGGGTCGGGTGTAATTAACAGATCTATTTCATGGTTAAATAATGCAGCCATGCCGCCAAATTGAAATTTTTGTTTAACATCTACATCAATTCCAGGCCATTGATCAAGGAAGTCGCTAACTACAGTTAATAACCATTGGTAACATGGGTGACATTCCATGCCTATCTTAAGAGTCCCTTTTTCACCTTCAGCAAATTGGACTAAGGTTTCATCAACCCTTTCTAGTTGTGGCAAAATACGTTTTGCCGATTGTAATAAATAGCTACCTGCTTGTGTCAGTTGAATATTCCTGCCATTTTTTTTCCAAATTGATGTACCTATACGGTTTTCTAGTTTCTTAATCATGTGGCTGAGTGCTGACTGGGTTAAGTACAAAGTTTTTGCTGCAGCCGTTAAAGAGCCTTTGTGTTCTAACTCTTGTAGAATTTTCAAATGTATTCTTTCAATCACAATGTTTATTCATGAATAAAATTAATAGATATATGAAATATTACCATTTTTATTCATGAATAGTAAGGATTAGACTCACGGTTTTAATCATAAAAGTGAGTATAAAAATGGTATTAACACATAATTTAGGTTTTCCGAGAATTGGTGAGAACAGAGAGTTGAAATTTGCACTAGAGAAGTTTTGGAAAGGTGAGATGAACGAAACAAAACTTCAGGAACTGGCAAAAGACTTAAGGTTAGAAAATTGGGTGAGCCAATCCAGTTGTGATTTATTGCCTGTTGGGGATTTTTCACTATATGACCAAGTGTTGGACATGAGTTTTATATTGGGAAATCTTCCACACAGGCTGAATGACTTAAAGGGCAATGAATTGGATAACTATTTTCGTATGGCTCGTGGTCGTTCTGCGAACAATGATGAAAGTCAATGTGTCAGAGCTGGCGAAATGACTAAATGGTTTGATACCAATTATCACTATATCGTACCTGAGTTGACAGGAGAGACTGAGTTCTGTCTGAATTTTGAACGATTATTGATACAAGTCAAAGAAGCTCAAGCTTTAAATTACGCTGTTAAGCCGGTGATAATAGGGCCAGTCACTTATTTGTGGTTGAGTAAATGTAAAGATGACAGTCAGCCTTTGGATTATTTGGATGACATTTTAAAAGTGTATCAGGAGTTATTGGCTCAAATTAAGCAACTTGGTGTTGATTGGGTGCAAATAGATGAACCTATTTTAGTCACTAAGCTTGGCGATCAATGGCAGCAAGCTTTTAACCAATCATATAAAAGCTTTGAAGATACAGGGGTAAAGATTCTTTTATCAACTTATTTTGGGTCATTGCAAGATAATTTAAGTTTGGCCAGTGATCTACCTGTTGCAGGTTTACACCTTGATGTGATTAATGCAAAGCAGGAAGTTAATAAAGTACTGGGTTCTTTAACGAATGATCAGGTTCTTTCACTGGGTGTAATTGATGGTCGTAATGTATGGAAAACAGATCTCAATGCCACTTTGGATTGGTTAGAACCCATTGCAAAGAGTTTGGGAGATAGATTATGGATAGCACCTTCTTGTTCATTACTGCATGTGCCAGTTGATTTAAATTTAGAGGAAAATATTAATACAGAAGTATTGGACTGGCTTTCATTTGCAAAACAAAAATTAACAGAACTTGAAACACTTAAACTGGCGATTAATCAAGGCCGGGAAGCTGTGAAAGATCAGTTGAATAGAAATCAAAACTCTATAAATTTAAGAAAAGCCTCTCAACGAGTTCACAATGCGAGTATAAAAGCTAAGGCAACAAAAATATCAGAGCGTTCAACCAAGAGACAAAGTGTTTTTGAAGAACGCATAAAAGTTCAGCAAGCCAAGCTTAATTTACCTATTTTTCCAACAACATCAATTGGTTCATTCCCTCAGACCAAGGAAATCAGAAGAGCTCGCTTACAATACAAAAAGGGGCAGCTAGAACATGCCGAATATAAACAACTTATGCACAATGAAATACGACAATGTATTAAAAAACAAGAACAGCTGGGCTTGGATGTTTTGGTTCATGGTGAAGCCGAACGGAATGATATGGTGGAATATTTTGGTGAACAATTAGATGGCTATACATTCAGCGAATTTGGTTGGGTTCAATCCTATGGTTCAAGGTGTGTTAAGCCGCCGATATTGTATGGTGACATCAGTCGGGCTCAAACCATGACGGTTGATTGGATTGAATATGCACAGTCATTAACTAAAAAACCACTCAAGGGTATGTTGACTGGGGCGGTAACCATGTTAAATTGGTCGTTTGTAAGAGATGATCAACCGCGTAAAGAAACATGTTTTCAATTGGCATTGGCTATCAGAGAAGAGGTTCTGGAATTAGAGAAAGCAGGCATACCGATTATACAAATTGATGAAGCGGCGTTGCGTGAGGGTTTACCATTGAGAGAGTCTGAGTGGCAGGAATATTTGAATTGGGCCATTAAATCATTTCAAATATGCGCAAATGACGTTCAGGACCAAACCCAAATTCATACCCACATGTGCTATTCAGAATTCAACGATATAATCTCTGATATAGCATCAATGGATGCGGATGTCATTACCATAGAGACCTCTCGTTCTGACATGGAACTGCTGGATGTTTTTGATGAATTTAAGTACCCGAATCAGATAGGTCCAGGCGTTTATGATATTCATTCGCCCAATACGCCCGAGGTAGGTCAAATTGTTAATTTGATTGATAAAGCATCAACACGAATTCCTAAGGAAAGGCTGTGGATTAACCCAGATTGTGGGTTAAAAACCAGGCAGTGGGATGAAGTAATGCCCGCATTGAACCATATGGTTTTAGCCGCAACTGAACTTCGAAAACAAGTCAATTCTTAACGAGCATATCATTCAAGGTATTGTAGGGGGACATAAGCTTTGCAATATCTTGAATTGATTGTTAATTGGTTACAGGTCTATGCGGGTAGCGGTTGAATGATATGACAATAAGGTTATCATGATTGGAAGTTTTATTTAAATACAACCGCACTGACGGCATAAAAAATAGCCATACAACCAGAAAATAATGAGCTGGCCAAGAATCTGTGATTAATGGGAACTTTATTTTGGATGAGGAAATTCGCCGCTGCTGAAATTGGCATGCCATAAATAAAAGATTGCCATGCGGCTCCCCAAATATCCCAGTTGAGGATTTGCTGGTTGAACAAGTAAATAAAACACATGTGCCTGGCTATCCACAATGGATTGAAATAAGCCACTGTCATCAGGGTTTTAAACCATTGGCCTTTGGTTTTTGACATGGTTTGACTTTTGCTTTCAAGCCAAGCGAAATAACTGGGAATTTCAATGGCGTAAATGCTGCCACCTATCAGTGTCATACCAAGGAATCTAAGCCAGCTGAATTCACCTAATACCCAAGCCGCAATGGTATCAAAGACGCCATATATGATGGCGCCTTTGATTATTTCGGATCGTTCAACGACCAGTTTGAAAGTCATCGATGATTCACATCTTCAATGTCTACAGGGTTTCTTTCAACCAGCGAAAAAATTCACGCTGCCAAACGATGCCATTTTGTGGATTAAGCACCCAATGATTCTCTTCCGGGAAATATAAAAAACGACTTTTAAGACCAAGTAATTTAGCGGCTTGAAAAGCTTGAATCCCTTGCCCAATGGGGACGCGGTAGTCTTTGCCACCATGGATTACCAACATTGGGGTGTCCCATTGATCAACAAAATTGCTGGGATTAAACTGATCATAAGACTTTTGCGCTGCTTGATTCTCTTTATCCCAATAAGGGCCACCCATGTCATGATTAACAAAAAACAACTCCTCGGTTGTGCCATACATACTGCGAAAATCGAATACTCCATCATGAGCTATGAATGTTTTGAACCTTTTGTGATGATGACCAGCTAAGTAAAATACTGAGAAACCACCAAAGCTGGCTCCAATAGCGCCTAAACGATTATTATCAACGTAAGGCTCCTTGCTCATATCATCAATCGCATCCAAGTAATCTTGTATGGCGCCACCGCCCCAATCTTTACTGATGGCCTCATTCCAAGACACCCCATGACCTGGCATACCACGGCGATTTGGTGCGACCACAATGTACCCTTGCGATGCCATCAATTGAAAGTTCCAACGATAAGAGTAAAACTGAGATAAGGGTGATTGTGGACCACCTTGTGCATATAGCAAAGTGGGGTATTTTTTATTCTCATTAAACCCTGGAGGATAAATCACCCATACCAACATTTCATGCCCATCTTGGGTGGTGACCATGCGTTTTTTTATGGTTGGTTTATCCAGACGAGCATACATCTCGTCATTCACCGAGGTCAGAGCTGTTAGTTTTTTATTGCTTAAGTTTAAGCTGTAAATCTCCTTGGCTGCATTCATGCTGTTTCTGGTAACAATGAGTTGTTCTCCTACATGTGCAATAATTCCATTAACATCAAACTGGCCATTGGTGATTTGGGTGATTACGGGTCCTTTCTTGCTGTCACCAACTAACTCAACACTAAAAACTTGTATCGTACCTTTGGTTGGGGCTGTGAAATAAATACGCCGTGGATTGTGGCTCCATAGGAAGCTTTTGACAGTTCCGTCCCACTGGGCAGTGAGGTTTAAAGGTTTGCCCCGCACCATCACCATGATGTCATTTTTATCGGCTTCGTAGCCA
>CALLLZ010000267.1 GCA_938008005.1 uncultured Marinicella sp.
TTAAATGCTTAGCGATGGCGGGTGTTGAGTACAGGGAAATGGTTCGTGGTGAACGTTTACAAGATACAGTGGCCGATAAAACCAAATAAGATATCATATTAATATAATAACCTAATACAGTTGGTTCATTAAAGAACAGCGTGTTATATTTTGTGCTCATGGATGATGGTTTTTTATTAATTTCATAATTTCTGTGTGAACTTTGAAAGTTTTTTTAAAGTCGTTCAAGTCTTTGGCGATGTTTTCTAAAACGATCAAGCTCATGTTGTTTTTTGGGTAATAGTAACTGGCAGAAACAAAACCTGGTGCATAACCCAGAGCACCTATTTGAATGTTTTGTTCATCGTTCTTATAAAGTAAACCATATCCATATTCTACGGTATTAAAAATAGGGTGGTTACGTGTTGCATATCTGGTCTTCATCAATTTTAGGCTTTCTTTATTGATCAATTGACCCGTGTGTAGAAGTTGGTTCCATCTGTTTAAATCCTTGGCATTGGATATCAATGAACCAGCAGCCGGGTAGTTATATAAACTATTTTCAGCAAACTCTAAAATACCTTGTTGATTCTTTATATATCCTTTAACTAAATGTTTATAATTTTTATTGTTGGGGTGAAAGCTACCAGTGAGCCCATGTTTATTAAAAAAATTGGTGATTACTTCTTGATAACTTTTACCGGTAACTTTTTCAATGATTCGGGCCAATAATTCATAACCTAATTGTGAATATTTAAACTTTGACTCTTTTTTGAATTCTATAGGTTTTTGTAAATCTACAATGCCATGGGTGTGAGTAAGCAGTTGATGGATGGTCACTTCTTTAGCCCAAGGTTGTTTAATTTCTGGTAGGTATTGATGAATTGTATCCTTCAATTCTATATTTTTATTTTCGTATTCAACTAATATCAAAACTGCAGAGATTTGTTTACTTATGGAGCCAATGACAAATTGGTCACTTAATTTAATTGGTATTTTCTTCTCTATATCTGCATAACCAGATGACTGTGAATACAAGTGATCCGAGGCTTGTGTTAAAAGTATTACACCATTGAATTGATTGCTCTTTATTATGGTGTCTATTTTTGAATAAAGATCAGCACGATTTGTATTGCTTTTGTTTTGATAAATTTGGCAAGAGGGCAGTAAAAAGAATGCAAAAATAATGATAATTAATTTCATGAAAACTTTGTGATCACATAGTAAGTTCGGTTGATGATTGTAACTGTTTTTTTTTTAAATAAAACGGTGAAGAATAGTTTATTAGTTTAACAAGAATTTGAATTTGCTTTGAGAATAAAAAGAACCAGCCTTGCGGCTGGTTAATCAGGGGTTTGGTAGAACAATTGTTATTATTTAAAATTCAACTCTTACAGTTATAGATGCATTCCTTCCTGGTTGAGTTAAACGAGGTAAAGTGTTCGATGATGCGGATTGAACCAGTACATCATTCCATTGCCAATGTTGTTTGTCGGTAAGGTTGAATACACCCCAGTTTAATCTGATTTTTTCGCTGAAGTTATAATAACCAACCCAGTCATAAGTGCTGAAGCCTGGTGTTTCAAAGACTTGTACAGCTGGTGCAGTAGGATCCGTTGGTTGAATGGCTGAGCCATCGATGTCAGTTTTTCTGTCATTGAGGGTTAATATAAACTCTGAGCCCCATTTTCCGCTTGGTGCATCATACCCAATACCAGTTACTAATGATTCGGGTTGAATTGAATTGATTGGTAAACCAGTGCTTTTATCTTTACCATCTGATTGAGCATAAGCGTATTGTAGGTGTAGACCTTCATACAGGTCTCGAAGATCTACATAACCTCTTAGTTCAAAGCCATCAATTTCAGCTTCATCTAAATTACGAGCTTGAAACTCTAACAATCCAGTGTTCGGGTTGAAACCTCTGAAAGCAAGGGATTCTATGAAATCATCATAAGTGTTGCGATAAATCGAAAATTCTACCTGATGAATATCACTTTTAAAGCGAATGCCTATCTCAGTAGTTTCAGATGATTCAGGATTTAGGTCAGGATTGGGTAAGGTGGTATACCCTCCAGCAAAATTGGTAAATCCTGTATTAACAGCATCTATTGGGGGTGCTTTAAAACCTTCAGCGTATTGACCAAATATAGACCATTGATTATTAAAGCGATAGAGTGCTCCTAATTTACCTGAGAACTCAGATTCTGAATAAGCAGCAGGAGTTGGAGAACCTGTATTACCTGATAAATATATTTCATCAACTTTTGGTGTTAATTCAAAGTGATCATATCTGAAGCCTGGAACGATCATTAACTTCTGATCTAAGAAGGACAGTTCATTTTGTACATAAAATCCATAGCTTTGATATTCTGAGTTAGGGAAATCACGGGTAGGGAAGTTACTGAATTCAGCAACTGGTTCATTGGTATCTGTATTGGTTGTTTGACCGGTTCTGAGTGTTTTGATATCGGATGCATCAAAATCTAACCCATAAACCCATTGTTGAGAGATTTGGCTATTGATGTCTTTAACAAAATTTAATCTAAAACCTAAGTTTTCTTGCTCATAAACAGAATTTCTGGTTCTCAATTCATTGGCCATTGTTGGTGAAATCCTATTTTCAAATGTCTTTTGTTCAGATTCAGAGTCTTGTCCATAAAAATTAAAATTAACTTCATCAAACATCGCTGTGGCACTGGTGCCAATATACTCTAAAGCAAAACGATTTCTTTCCCTCGTGTCTTCTGCATTCACATCAGTTTTTAATGTCCCAAATACGACACTGCCTGCTTGACTTAATGCATTGGTATCTGTATCAGCTTGATAGCTTTCTAATGTAAGTTTAAACTCATGATCTTCATTAACCTGATAAGCGACTTTGCCTAGTAAGTTAATTTCTGTGTTATCAATTGGGTTAGCTGACATTCGACTTGATCCGGTACTTCTGTCAGCAGTAAAGTAAGTTTCGGTCTCTTCTCCAGATCTGTGTGTGGCTACCAACAAACCCTGTAATCGATCACTTCCACCTGCATATGTAAATGTGTTGTCCCATGAGGAATCTACGGAATCGAGTCCAGATTTAATAGAAAAATATTGATTATCAGCTTCATCAGCTAAAAAGTCTTTAGGGTCTTTCGTTATAAATGTAACTAAACCACCAATGGCATTACTGCCATATAAGCTTGAAGCTGGACCTCGAACAATTTCTACAGCTTTTAATGTATCTACATCTATGTAGTTTCTTCTGGCTGATAGAGCAGGACCAAATGAAAATTCATCAGCTACTGGTGCGCCATCTATCAGTGTTAATACCCTGTCACCACCAATTCCGCGAATATTGAATCCAGATAGCCCAAACCTGCCCAAACCTGAAACTGTTACACCTGGTTCATATCTAATTATATCTCTTATGTTTCTGTGAGAATATTTTTCAATTTCTTCTGCTGTTAACACTGAGGCTTTGTTAGTTAGTTCATCTATTTCTTTTGCTGTCCTATTCGCAGTGACTGTCACTTTTTCAAGGTCAAAATTTTCTTCTTCATCTGCATGAACATTTATTGCAGTGATGATGCCCAGCGATAAGGCGGATAACTTAAGTATTTTTTTCATGTATTTATGATTTGTGTTTGACTTGGGCGGTAATATAAATGATAATTTACGCAAATGCAAATCATTCTCATTACTGTTATTAAAAAGAGCAAAAAATTATGAAAAGAGAACAAACAATCATTTCCTTGTTGGTACTTATATGTGCCGGAAACATCAATGCGTATGAAATGAAAGAAAGTAAAAAGTGTAATTCAAATACACAACAATATGTATTCAGCTGGGCATTATCAAATGAATGTGAAGACAAACCAAGAGGCGGTACTTCGAAAGGAGTTGAAGTAGTATACGATGATAAAGATCACGAAGGTTGGCTGAAACTGCAACAAAAAAAAAGCAAGTTTGAAAAAGATCGGTTGGCAATTTTGGCAATGGCTGGTCCATATCGTGTGGATTTCAGCTTTTTAGAAACAGTGGGCTTCAGTGAAAATTTTGAAAGAGATAAACCTTACCACTCATGGGGTACGGAGTATGTTTA
>CALLLZ010000268.1 GCA_938008005.1 uncultured Marinicella sp.
AAGTTGATATTAAAGGAGAATGGCCTCCATGTGTCTGCCCGTCACAGCGTTATCAATACTTGCTGTAGAATGACTATAGCTATGTATTGATGCCTCGCCTAAGAGCGCCTACCGTTGGTGTGATCGAACAGACACATGGAGGCTGAACACAACGTATTAGGCTGCCGGGTTAATAGTTACACACTTTTATATGAATGAATCACTGCCATTGGTATTTTAAACATATGGGCTTTATGGTTTTTGATAAGAGATGGAGTGCCAACAACTCATTGGCACTCTTAAAGTTCTATATTATTGATAAGCACTGATCGCTTGTTTTCTGCTGTTGTCATTAGCAGTTTTAACAGCATTTAACATACTCTCTAGCTCATGACTGTTATATCTCCGACCATTGTTGATCACTTCATCAATTGATTGGGTGTGAACAATGTCTTCTAATGGGTTGCCGTGCAATAACAATAAATCCGCTTGGTATCCAATTTGTACTTTGCCCGTTTTAACCCCCATCCACTCAGCAGGTGTTGATGTGGCTGAACGCAAAGCTTGCCCAGAACTCATACCAGCTTGGACCAAAGACAGGAGTTCCTCATGCATTGAAAAACCTGGAACCATAATAGGTACATTGGCATCAGTACCCGCCAAAATTTTCACATCAGCTTCAGCCATGACATTAATTAATATTTGATTGGCTTTGGCATAGGTTTGCCAGTAAATTAAATTACCAGCAACAGATTGAGGCGGGAAGTCTTCTGGTAAGCGGTATATATTGACATCAGGCAGCCACCCCATCACTCTTATGGCTGAGTATGTTGCTTCTGAAATACCTGGATTAACATATGCCAATTCAATTGTTTTCAACTCTTCTGCAGCATGGCTTTTCTGAGCCGGAAAACGCTCCATTAAAGCCAAAGTAGAAACCACTGCCACATCCTGAGCCAATAGATGATCAACAATTTCATGGCTGCGTTGTTGAACAAATTGTAAAAATTGCTCGGCGGTTTTACTCTGATATCCCCCAAACTCTCTGTCTAAAGCTTTCACCAATTCTTCTACATGAGCCAACTCCTTCAATTCAGACGACCAAATTTCTTTCAACTTCATATTAATAGGAATATGGCCTAATAGCTGTACGCCTTTATTCTTAGCCACTTGATTAAATGCATTAAAGTGGTTATTTTCCAAGAAAGTATATATTTTTATCGCGTCATATCCCTGCTCCATCATTGATATAACATCTGATTCTATCGAATCAATATCATTGACATTATTTATCTTTGCAGTCCAACGATCAAACCAACCCTTGAGCACTCCCTGACTATTATGTCTACGTGAAGCAACAAACATATCTGGACCAGGCCGGCCAGTTTGTATTTCAGCTTTCCATAACAGGTGCTCTTCGCTGCCATTCAATTCTCTAATATGAGTCACCCCATTAGCTAAGTATAATAACAAATCGTTTGGACTTTGCCATAAATGTACATGTGAATCAATAAGACCTGGAATCAGATATTTACCCGAGCCATTTATAATTTGAAAATCATCAAGTTGGTTACTATTAAAGCCGATGTGAGAAATAACACCCTGATCTATCAATACAGTTTGACCTGACATCATATACTCACCATCTGGTGTAAGTACATTGACATCAACTATGGCTATTTTCTGTTGAGCTTGCTCATAGGTTTGATAATCAGCTACTTGGGTGTGTTCTCCCCAGAACTGATTGACTTCATAATTAATTATTATGATTGAGAACAGTGTAAATACCAATGATAATGAGAACCACCAAAATATGATTTTTTTTAACTTCGATCTAAACATACAAACATCCTAAATTGAATACCATCAATGATAATTTTTAGCGCTCAGTAATGCTGGTCGTATTTGTAAAAAAGCTGGTCGATTGTGTTATTTTTGCCTCATCTCAATAATTGTGCTGTTGTTTTCGATACTCAGATGGTGTTACACCAACTTGTCTTTTGAATGCCCTGTTAAACGGTGGCAACGAATTAAAACCATAATTCAATGCCAAGGTTAAAATCGGCAAATGATCATTCTCCGATGATTTTAAGGCGTTTTTTATAGCCATAATTCTAAAGCTATTGATATAACTGCTGAAGTTACTGTAACCTAATTGCTGATTAATAAAAAACCTCAACCTGGGTGCACCAACTCCTAACCGACTTGCCAATCTATCAACTGATATATTATTCTCAAGATAGGCCTGTTCTTTTGTTATAACTGACATGAGCTTTTCAGATAACTGCTTATCGCGTGCTGATAATTGGTTGTTGTTAGTTGGATAAAATTGGTCAAATGCAAATGCTTGAGGCTCTATTTTTATCAACCAAATACTGATCCCAACTATAGCAGGCCAAAGACTGATAACATTGACAGTAGGTTGGTGTTCTGGCAAAAGTATTGAACCCAACAATATAGTTAAAATAGCGGAAATTGTGATGATGAAAATCAAATACAAACGTGAAGCTCTGCGTTTTTCTAGTAAATCATCATTACGCCCAATGAGAGTCACGATAAATAAATGTGAAACCATCAGGAAAGCCAGTGAGTTTACTACAGCAGCCCACCAAGTTGGCAATCCATTGAGCCACGAAAAATAAACAAATCTCTCAGCCAACATAAAACCACAAACTATCAAGCCGCCAATCCAATGGAAAATTCTCAATCTGAAGTTATTCTTAAACAATGATAAGGCAAATAACCACACACAAAACAACAAAAACACATCAACAATTCTCAATATCAATCTGATGCGGTATGACAAGTTAAATTCAGTTGGAGTAAAACCCAAGTAGTGGCATAAAAGAGTAAAGTTTGTCAGTAATAATAAATAGAAACTGGTAGACCTAGGCAAGTCTCTGATGGCCAAAACAGCAGAAACAAGCAACAACCCAACACCGGAAAAACGAAAAAAAGCATCCAGTAACAACATACACTAATAGCCTGATAATTTAATTATGCAAACACATTGATTAAACTTGTGTGCCACCAACAGTCAATTGGTCAATCTTCAAGCTTGGTTGACCTATCCCAACCGGAATACTTTGCCCATCTTTACCACAAACACCTAGGCCTTGATCAAAATCGAGATCATTGCCCACCATACTAACTTTCTGCATAGCTGCTGGACCATCACCAATTAAAGTCGCTCCTTTAACAGGGTGAGTTACTTTACCATTTTCAATCATATAGGCTTCGGAAGCTGAGAAGACAAATTTACCATTGGTGATATCAACTTGCCCACCACTGAAGTTTACTGCATACAAACCTTTTTCCACTGATTCGATGATTTCTTTAGGGTCATAGTCCCCACCTAACATGTAGGTATTGGTCATGCGTGGCATAGGCAAATGGGCAAATGATTCACGTCGACCATTACCCGTTGTTGGCACACCCATCAATCTGGCATTAAGCTTATCTTGCATATAGCCTCGCAGAATACCTTTTTCAATCAACACATTTTCTTGTGACTGAGTACCTTCATCATCAACATTTAAAGAACCCCGACGATCAGGTAAAATACCACTGTCAATAATGGTACAGGCTTTAGATGTGACTTGTTGTCCTACTTTGCCAGAAAAAGCCGAAGAACCTTTGCGATTAAAATCACCTTCTAAACCATGTCCAACAGCTTCATGTAATAGCACACCTGGCCAACCACTGGCCAACACCACTGGCATTTCACCTGCTGGTGCAGCTTTGGCTTGAAGATTAGTTAAGGCACTATGAATGGCCTGATCAATGAAGGCATCTGAATAACCAGCTTTGAACACATCAGTCAATAAAATTCGCCCACCTCCACCTGCATAGCCCATTTCCATGCGGCCTTTATCATCAGCACAAATAACCTGAATGCTGAGTTTTACCATCGGCCTAACATCGGCCGCGAATATACCATCAGTCGCAGCCACCATCATTTCTTCCTGTGATGATACCAATGAGCAAATTACTTTTTGAACTCGGTGGTCTTGCTGGCGAGCCTTGACATCCATTTCATTAAGTAAGTCAATGATGGATGAATTATTAACGCCTGATAAAACATCCTGTGGTGTATAGAGTTTTGGAGTTTCTGCATTACGTAAATTCACTCCTTTATGACTAACTTGACTGCGAGCGATACTTCGGGCGGTTTGAACTGCTTGACTGATACTGCTTTTATTCAACGCATCAGTATACGCAAAACCAGTTTTCTCGCCTTGATTGATACGAATACCTACACCTTGATCGATGCTGTGGCTTCCTGATTTAACCTGTTGGTTTTCTAACACCCAAGATTCCAATCTAGATGATTGAAAATATAAGTCGGCAAAATCTCCGCCAGTGGACAAAGCATCTGCAAGCAGAACTTCAAGATCTGAAACGCTTAAACCACCTGGTTCAAGAAATGTTTGGCTGGTTTGTTTAATTGACATGGTTGATTTGATTGTTTTTATAGTTGATGAGGTAAGTTAATATCATAGAAGCAATGACATAAGCAACGAAATAATAAACCCCTATTTGTAAAGTGGCATCAGTAGCGCCACCAGATTTAGTGGTAAAGTAAGTGACCAGTATTGCAATGACAAAAACATCAAGCATGGACCACTTACCAATGGTTTTTAAAACGCGAATGCTCTTTTGTGAGAAATGCAAGTTTTGACTGAATAAAACCACCAACATCATCAGTGATTTAACTATAGGTGTTAAAATGGTAAATATAAAGATAATAACAGCAATAGCCACTTGTCCAGTTTGATAAAGCTTTTGTAATGCAGAAACAATACTCTTGGACTCAAATTGAAACACACTTTGACCCAGAACAGGAATATCTTGATAAGCGATGATGGCTAGAATAGGGGCAAACCAACCAGTAATCAATGCAATCACTGTCACAGAAATTAGTGCAAATAATGATATCTTAGATTTCAAGAAACCATGTATCAGAAACATCAGAACCAAGGTAGCAATAAACAACTTGGTATATTTGTAGGCGTGTTTGTCATGATTTTGAGCCTTGTTTTGTAGTTCCTGTAACTCCTCAAGCTCTTCGGTGTAACCTGAATACCAGTTAAAAGTAATGGTCTCTAAAACTTTTTTACTTTTAGACTTAAAATTATCAGACATTGAAAGCTTTTCTGATACTTCACCTACTCGATGCTCGTAGGCCAGAGATTGTCCATAGGATTCATATGCCAAATAAGCACAAAAACAAACAACTATCAGTAAATATATGGTTTGCGCAAGGCTATTTTTGTTAATCACTGATCATCCCTCATTGTTGTTTCCCATTATTATCTATCATTGATCTTTATCTATTTGGGCTTTATCAATTAATTCAATCTTTGGATCATCCCAGGTACCTGTGACATGATAAATAATTTCATTGCTGCTTTTCAATTGTTTATCCAACAACCCCTGAACTAAAAACCCAGCTGCTGCGCCTACTGGTCCACCAGCAATGGCACCAATAGTTGGGAATGTTTTTCCGATTTGTGGCCTGATCGTAATGGTTTGATTATAGCTTTGGTCGGCGAATCCAACATCGCCTTCGATGTGAATTTTAGCAGATGATGCTTTAATCAGGAAATCTTCAGTTTTAGCCACCCCATCCTCAATTTCAAATTTTCCTTCCATGCTACTGAACAAGAGACCTTCTGCCAATACATCTCTAAAATCTAAAATCAATCTCCGTGGTAAATTGGTTAAATTAAACAAACCCAAAACCCGACCAAAACCAGGGTTTTGATCAAGCACTTCACCTTGACCTATCTTTATATCCAGATCCCCATCGATGGTTGCCATGTTAAATTGACTGGGAACGCCCTCCCAGCGGGCTTGCATTTCAATTAAGGTTTGTGCATTGGTAATTGGTGCATTAAACCCAACTGTTTGTAAGAAGTCCGCCACCTTTTCAGAAAACATCACGATATTAAAGGTTGAATATCCCAAACCTGGAGCAAACTTATTCCATGTGCCTGAGACATGGATTTCAGCCAGCTCAGACTTTAAACTCAATTGTTCAACTTTAATACCATCGGCTACATTGCGCATTTCCATACGTATGGAGCCCAAAGGAATGCCAGCATAGCTGAATTGATCAGCCCATAAGTGAATATCTGGTATTTTTGTTGTAGTTGTGCCTGAAGTGACTTCAACTAAATTTTCAATCGGATCAAGCCAATTGAGGTGTTCAAATTCAGCAACAATCCCTTTTTGCTGTAAGTTATCATCAATCAGTACTCTGCCTTTGATGGCTTCACTGTCTACATCTATGGCATAACCATCAGCCAAACGTTTGATATTAAGTTCAATTCCCTCAAAAGCACGAGACATGAAAATCATTTTTTTAATATTGAGTTGAATCTCATCCACTGGCCATTCTTTTCCACTACCAGGTTGTGTTTGTTGTTCAGTATCTGCGGGCTGATTGAAATTCTGTACTGTTAATAATGCTAACCACTGATCCAAATTCAAAACATCTATAGAACCACCAAATAATTGATCACTGTGATCACTTCCTTCTTTAGTAACCTGCATAGATTCCATGAATTGCAACCTGGCTAAATGATACTGCCCTGCTTTGCTATTAAGGGTGGATTTCACTTCATCATTATAATTAATTTCAACAGTAGAAGTCGCACAAGGAATATTACATATGATTTCCAGAGTCTTACTTTCCTCTGCAGACTTATTAAACGGAGCTGGCAAGTCTATTGATACACCAGACAACGCTGATTTGGCTCTCATAATCAAACCTTTCCTTAAATTTTTAATGTTAATATTCCAGTTCGATTGGCCTGATATTGGTAAATCTTGCTGAATCAAATCTAATAAATAATCTGTTTTTAACGAGCCAAATAAATCAACGTCAACGACTGCCCCCTTTTCACTTTTGGTAACAATTTCACCATTTAACAAGACCTCTGCTGTGTTTAATTGAGCCTGCAAATCTGCCATCAACAGTCGATAACCATCTAATTGAACAGGCCCATTGATCTCATCAATAGCAAAATGTTCAGTAAAAAATTGGCCATCAGAAAACACCACTTCACCTTGTGGATCAAAAGCTTTTTCCCCCGTGCCTTTTAAATCCACGTCAAAAATCAAATTAACCTGCTGTTTACCACCAATTTTTATGTTCTCATCCAACTCAATATTTTTAACCAAAGGTGATTTTCTGATGTAATTCAGGATTTCATTGTTCTCGCTATTGGCCGCCATATCTACGGTGATGATCCCTGTATCAAATGAATCAATATCAACCTGAGCCCGGTTGATGTTTAGCCCCAATGAAGTGGCTTGTTGTAACTGGACGTCAACCGAATCATGATCGAACATTGCCACCGCATCAATACCATTAACCAGCGGCCACTCAGGATGAAACTGATTGTCTACTCCTTTGGTGTATGCTCTTGATATGAATTTGGCCGCACCTTTCTTAAAACCTTGTTTAATGAGTTCCCCATTTACAAAAACAAAACCTTTCTCAACTTGACCGCCCAATAAACCTTGATCAAGCCAGTTAAGTGTTTTTTCTTTCCACGCATTATGTGGCCAGTACTTATGTAAGCTGGCTACCTCAACAGCTGCCAAACGACTGTTCAGAATCATGTTCAAATTTTCTTTGAGTTTAACATCTGCCCAAACTTGTAAATCAAAATCCTCACAATCGCACCAAAAACTATTCAGTTTTATATTCGGCACAGGCTGTTGCCAATCAATCGAAATCTGTGCATTTAACTGTTGCCAGTTAAGGGTGCCACGGTAAACATTTTCGATTGACAAAGCCCCATCTGCTGAATCCAACAATAAAGCACCCTGCTGAGTGTCAAATTCAAATAAACCGGCCAAGTCTCTCAGCTTAAATCGATCATGATCAACGGTTAAACCTGAAAAATCTAAGTAGCCACCTAACCATTCATTATTCGTATGATTGTAGCTGATTTCTAAGTGGTTAATATGCCCTGAGGTTTGATCCAATATTTTTGTATCAAGAGCGGTGTTTATGTCCATAGTAGATATTATTTGAGCCACCAATCCCATAGGAATGTCAGTACTTTTAATTTGGCTGATATCTAGATCCCTTTGCAACATAATTTCAAAGTCAGCAAACTGCTGACCTTTAACCCGAATGTTTTGAATTTTCAAAAGTGCTTGCCAAAGTTTCGCCCCAGTACTTGATAGCTGATTGCCAAACACTTGATCTTCGTTAACTTGCTGTTTAACCAATATATCAAAACCTAAATCTTGATCTGGGTTAAACCAAGAAAGCTCACCTGTTATACCTTGAATGCTACCGGCTTCAGCAGTCAGCCAAATTTCGCCATTAAGTTGACCACCAGGCAGATGAGCATTGGTAAAAAAGTTTTTTAATTGACTCAACTTAAATTGATTAAACTTCAAATACCATTGTGCATCTCTGGTCAACGATTGTTTCTTTAAGCCCCTGCTTTTAAGAACTATACTTTGTCCAGTATCTACTGTTGACTCACCCAATAGATTTTCAACTTGAATTTGCAAAGCACGATAAGCCTCATCTTGCTCTAATAGAAAGTCAGCCTCCAATCCAGCTATTATGACGCCCCCTGTTTCATCAGCAACATTGAAAATCATTTTATCTACCCGCAATGAACCGGTAGTTAAAATTTGATCTATCATGTCCGTAAATCGGGCTTCATCTTTGTCATCATTGATTGTTATACTGGCACCGTCAACTGAATGAATCATATCAAGCTCAGCTTGGTTGATACTCAGGTCAATACCAGTTCGGCCACCAGGTGTAAGCAGCTGATATACATTGATAAATAAATTAGCAGATTCAAGTTGCACACTGTGTTTACCAGTGAGCTCCAGCCCCTCAAGGGCAAAATATGGTCCATATCCTTTCCATGAACCATCAATTTCATCCACCTTAACTTGTAAGCCCCATTGTTGTGCTAAAAACTGTTCTAAGCGTTCCTTGTACAGTGAATCGAAAGGTAACAGCAGACTCAGCAAGCCAACAATTAAGCCAGCAAGCACGATTAACAAAATTAATAAACCACGCAATTTGATCCATAATCTGAAAAGAAAGTGATATTTTTGGGCTTGAGTCACCATAAATTCAAATCAACGTTAATGTTTATAACAAAACCACATCATGCTGATGCCTTTCATAGCTTTCTTCCGCTTGAAAACTGATTCGTTTACCCAAACTCTCTTCCATCTCCGAGAGTGTTTCTGAATGTTCTTCGATGATGTATTGCACCAAACGTCTAGAGCCAATTACCATAACTTTACTGGCCTTAAACTGTTTGACTGAACGTGTAATTTCACGAAACAGTTTAAAACTGATGGTTTGAATGGTTTCAATAGAACCTAAGCCATGACATTTATCACAAGGTTCACAAAGCATATCCTGCAAGTTTTCGGTGGTGCGCTTACGAGTCATTTCAACCAAACCCAACCCTGTAAAACCCAATACATTGGTTCGAGCACTGTCCCCTTCCAGCTGCTCTTCCAAGGTTCTGAGCACTTGCCGTTTATGTGATTTTTCAACCATATCAATAAAGTCAATAATAATGATGCCACCTATATTTCTTAAGCGTAACTGTCTAGCCAGAGTTTGTGCAGCTTCTAAATTGGTTTTAAAAGCAGTATCTTCTAATGACTTATAACCCACAAATTGACCGGTATTAACATCAACTGTGGTCATTGCTTCATTTTGATCAAACACTAAATTACCACCAGACTTCAAAGCCACACGTTTACTGATGGAACGATCAACCTCATCGTCAATATGAAATTGATCAAATAAAGGCCTGGATTTTGTATGTTCAATCATATCTCCTGACCATTCTGCCGCAAAATCTTGCAAAAAAGATGACAGTTGATGATAAAGTTCATGAGAATCTGTGGTAATTTTTGTTAAATTTTCAGTGACATGATCTCGCACCACTTTCTTTGCCAAGGAAAACTCACTGTAAATTAAACTGGGTGACTTGGCACCAACAATTCGTTCATCTAGGCGATTCCACAACCGACCAAGAAAACGCCAATCATGGAATAAAGCGGTATGACCTGCCTGTTCAGCATTGGTTCTTGCAATCAACCCGAAAGATTGATTCTCTAAGTTGATTTTTTGTAACAATTCAACCAATCGACCTCGTTCATCTTCATCGGTTATTCGTGCTGAAACGGCTGTCAATGAAGGGTTATTGGGCATCATAACCAAATACCGGCTGGGAATACTTAATTGAGTGGTTATTCGTGCCCCTTTACTACCTATTTGGTCTTTATAAACCTGTACCACAATTGACTGACCTTCATGTAACATTTGTGCTATCGAGCCATAATTGGCTTCATAGGCATCAATGCGACCATCAGTTTGTTCTTCGATATCTGATACATGGATAAATGCAGCTTTATTCTCACCAATATTCACAAAAGCTGCTTGTAAACCAGGCAATACTTTTTCCACAGTACCTTTATAAATATTTCCAACAATTGAGTGCTGTTGCGACCTTTCTAGCCAAACCTCAGACAACTGTCCTTCTTCAACCAAGGCCACCCGAGTTTCAAAATCATTACTGTTGATTAAAATTTCTTTTGACATATATTAACCTAATGGCGACGGGACACCCAATTCATTCAATAGTGTGGTTGTCTCAAACAATGGCAAGCCCATAATTGATGAGTAACTACCATGTATACTTTTTATCCACATAGCAGCATAACCTTGTATGCCATAGGCTCCAGCCTTATCCATTGGCTCTCCTGTAGCGATATAGGCTGACATTTGTGCGCGACTAATGGAGGCCATTTCAACACTGTTAGAACTCAATCTGGTTAAAGTCTTTCCCGCGTGACACACGCTCAATGCTGAGTATACCTGATGTTTGCGCCCTGAAAGTTTAATTAGTGTTAACAAAGCATCTGCTTCATTGGCAGGCTTACCTAATATTTGATCGTCTACTGCCACAATGGTATCGGCAGTGAGAATAGGTAGGGTTGTTTTAATTTTTTGTTGAGCAGCTATGGATTTTTCATGAGCCATACGCAAACAATATTTTGTAGCCTCTTCCTCAGGAAAAATACTTTCATCGATATCTACAGGGAGAACTTGCGGGCACCAACCTAGTTGCTTAAGTAATTCCATTCTTCTGGGTGAAGCCGAAGCCAAAACAATATCGTGCTCAGTATGACTCAACATATTCTGCTTTCCGTTACCATCTCAACCACAATATTCATATCATTCGCGATGATATGGGTGATTGTTTAATAAACTGTGGGCCCGATATAACTGTTCTGCGATAATAACCTTAACCAATTGATGTGGAAAAGTAAGTTTAGACAGTGACCAAGTTTGTTGTGCCAGTTTTAAAATACTAGAGTCCAAACCATCAGCACCACCAACGATGATATTGACATTTTGACCAGTCATTTGCCACCGATCCAACTGCTGAGCTACATCTGTAGTTTTCATTGCCTTACCATGTTCATCTAGAGCAATATTTAGATTGTCAGACTGCAGGTGTTTGTTGATTAATTTTGCCTCTTGAGCTTTTATTTGAGGTACAGACAGCCCCTTCTGCCTTGAAATGGCCGGCATTTCTTTGATGTGAATTTTAAGATGATTTGGTAATCGATGGTTGTAGGCGTTAAAAGCGACATTCACCCAATCAGGCATTTTATGCCCAAGGGTCAACAAATTGATTTTCATTCCTCAACTGATTCGTTGATATCCCATAGACCTTCTAAGTGATAAAACTCACGTGCCTCATTACTCATGACATGCAAGACTGCATCACCACAGTCAACAATCATCCACTCATCGGAGTTTAAACCTTCTGTACTGAGTATATTCTGTCCAGCATCTTGTAAAAATTGAATGGTCGTTTCGGCCAAATGTCGCATATGCCTATTTGAACTGCCTGTACAAATTATCATGTAATCAGTGACTGAGGTCAAATGACCTACTTTTAAACTAATGATGTTTTGCGCTTTGGCCTCATCAAGGACTTGCGTAATTACTTCTGAGATATGGCTGGCTTTATCGCCATTGTGGTTTTCTTTGGTTTCTTGCACAAATTATTTTTCAGTTAAAACAGCGTTATTTTAACATGTAAGCTCAGGTTTAATACAAAGCTTTCGTATAAAGCATGCATTTTTAATAACCAAAGTCTAGATTCAATCATAATTTCTCTGTTTGAGTTCAGACACTGAGCTATTATATCAATCCAAGGATAGCAGATAACGGTACTTTGATGAAAATTCAACAGGGGTAGATTGGTAAAAGCCTCACAAATTCTAACCCATCAACTTATCTAATCAAGTGCAATTTAATCGACCATCTGCGGTCTTATCATCAAGAACTTTAAGCAAATGGAAATCTATGCGGCTTATTGATACAATCTTCACAGCCTTACAGCCAAAATATGAACATCAAAACAAAAACAATAAACTCACATACACCTATGACTGTAACAATCAGCAAAACACCTTTGATTGACCAAGGAGACGTGGCAACCAAGCGTGCAGAAATCAAAACACACTTCATCAGTACTTATGAAGCCTATGAAAGCTTATTCACATGTTTAAAACAGGATGAAGCTTATTACCTCAAGGCAGAACCATTGCGTCACCCTTTAATTTTTTATTATGCGCATACAGCCGTTTTTTTTGTCAATAAGCTTAAGGTAGCTAGAATCATTGAACAAAATGTAAATCATGACATTGAATCCATGATGGCCATTGGCGTTGATGAAATGTCTTGGGATGACTTAAATGATGCCAATTATGCTTGGCCGTCTGTCAAAGCTGTACAAACTTACCGTGATCAAGTTAAAGAACTGGTTTTGAAGTTGATTGACACAACAGAACTGAATCTACCCATTCAGTGGCAAGACCCTTTTTGGATTTTATTAATGGGTATTGAACATGAGCGTATACATTTAGAAACATCCAGCGTTATCATCAGACAAATGGATTTAAATTTGATACAGCCTCAAGATGCTTGGCCCAGACACCAAACTGATCATCCAATTATTAACAATCAACTCATACACGTTGATGGCGGTACTGTAAAACATGGCAGGACACTGCCAAGCGATACTTACGGCTGGGACAATGAATATGGCAGCCAAACCACAGAAGTTGCTGCATTTAAAGCCAGTCAATTTTTGGTTTCTAATCACGAATTCCTCCAGTTTGTTGAAGATGGAGGTTACCAAGACCAAAAGTGGTGGGGCGATGAAGGTTGGCAATGGCGCCAATTCAAACAAGCTCATCATCCTGTTTTTTGGCAAAAAAACAACCAAGGTGAATGGCAATATCGGAGTTTAACTGAATTATTTGATATGCCATGGAGTTGGCCAGTTGATGTCAATTATTTGGAAGCCAAAGCCTTCTGTAATTGGTTGGCAGCGCGGACCGGCCATCCCATTCGTTTACCTACAGAAGCCGAATGGCAACGACTTTATGATCAAACGATTGATGTTCACTACCCCAAGTGGAGTCAAACACCGGGCAACATCGAACTGTCCTATGCCGCATCAGCTGTACCAGTTGACATGTTTACTTTTGGCAAAGAACAATTTGG
>CALLLZ010000269.1 GCA_938008005.1 uncultured Marinicella sp.
CTGGATGGTTTCACCAGTTCTTGGATTACGACCTTGTCTAGCAGCACGCTCTTTAACAGCAAAAGTTCCGAAACCAACAAAAGTCAATTTCTCACCTTTTTGTAATGATTCAGTGATAGTTCCTACAACAGCATCAAAACATTCAGAAGCTGTTGTTTGTGAAACATTTGCGTTGTCTGCAACAGCTTTAATAAAATCTTGTTTTTTCATTCGAAATCTCCTTCGTCTGGTTATTTTTAATAATTGACATCAACGTCAAGAAAAGCGCATTTTATAACAGTTTGCGAGCCTTTTGCTAATATATTTTTAATATTTTTTTGGCATTAAAAAACCTGCAAAATTTCAAGCATAGCTTGGTTTTATAAGCAAGTTTTTATTTAAAATAAATGTTAAAATTCTTTACAAAATATCATTACAATCACATTAACAATCCATCTTTAATCATTAATTTTAATGACTTTTCTCATTGTTTATATTTTCTTGGTTTTTGATGATATTAACATCATCTTTTTGTGGTTTAGATAATTTATCTACCCCCACAATATGCTTGATTTTCTGCGCCAAAGCCAAAGTCAATACTTCATCAATCCATTTGACCGGAATAATTTCTAAGTTTTTAGTGATTTGTTCAGGCATTTCAGCCAAATGCTTTTCATTTTCTTTGGGAATAATGACTGTTTTAACACCTCCACGAAGAGCTGCCAATAACTTTTCTTTCAAACCACCAATGGCCAACACCTGGCCTCTCAAAGTGATTTCTCCGGTCATGGCCACCGCAGATTTGACAGGATTGTTACTCAATGCCGAAACCAAAGCCGTACACATGCCAATTCCTGCACTTGGTCCATCTTTAGGAGTAGCGCCTTCGGGAACATGCACATGTATATCGTGTTTATTAAATTTATCTACAGCCACACCAAAATTGGCAGCACGTGATTTAACAACAGATAATGCCGCCTGAATAGATTCTTTCATTACATTGCCTAAGTGACCAGTCAATGTTAATTTACCTGTGCCAGGATACACTGCAGCTTCAATTTGCAACAAATCTCCACCTACTTCTGTCCAGGCCAACCCGGTAACTATACCCACTTCATCGGCTTTTTCTGCCAAGCCAAAACTCACCTTTCTGACACCCAAATAGTCATTCAAATTCTTAACCGAAACACTGATGGCTTTAAGGCCTTTTTCTGTCAATAACTGTTTAACTGCTTTTCTTGAAATCTTTGCAATTTCGCGTTCTAGATTTCGCACACCAGACTCTCGGGTATAGTATCGAACAATATCTTTAATAGCGGCTTTAGATAATTTAACCTCAGATTTTTTTAAACCATGAGCTTGCAACTGCTTCGGCAACAAATATCGCACTGCAATTTCAATCTTTTCTTCTTCGGTATAACCGGGGATGCGTATGATTTCCATACGATCACGCAATGGAGCAGGAATATTCAATGAATTGGCAGTAGCAATAAACATAACTTCTGACAAATCAAAATCTACTTCTAGGTAATGATCCGTAAAATGACTGTTTTGTTCTGGGTCAAGTACTTCCAATAGAGCAGCGGCGGGGTCACCTCTGAAATCTCTACTCATCTTATCCAGTTCATCTAAAATCATCACAGGGTTACATTTTTTAGTTTTCGTAATATTTTGTATAACACGACCAGGCATTGATCCAATATAGGTTCTCCTGTGGCCACGAATTTCAGACTCATCTGAAACCCCACCCAAAGAGAAGCGACTGAATTTACGGTTGGTGGCTTTAGCGATTGATTTTCCTAAAGAGGTTTTGCCTACTCCTGGAGGGCCAACTAAACACATAATCGCACCTTTCATTTTTGGCGTCCTTTGTTGAACGGCTAAATATTCTAAGATACGCTCTTTAATTTCGTCCAAACCATAATGATCTTCATCTAATATTTTTTTGGCATAGTCTAAATCAAGTTTCAAATCACTTCTTTGTTGCCAAGGCAGCCCCAAAATAGTTTCCAAGTAATTTCTAACCACCGTTGCTTCTGCGGACATCGGTGACATCATCTGTAACTTTCTGAACTCTGAATCCACTTTTTCTTTGGCGCTTTCAGATAATTGTGTCTCGGCTATCTTCTTTTCTAGGTCTGCAAACTCTGAATTTGAATCATCAATATCAGTCAGTTCTTTTTTGATCGCTTTGATTTGTTCATTCAGGTAGTACTCCCTTTGATTTTTTTCAATTTGCCCCTTAACCCTACCTCTTATTTTTTTCTCCATTACTATCAGCTCTAATTCAGCTTCAATCATTGTCAAAATATGCTCAAGCCTTTCAGACTCATCCAACATTTCCAACAACACTTGTTTTTCCTGATGTTTAATCACTAAATGTGCTGATACAGTATCAGTTAATTTCGCTAAATCTTCAATGTTGGCGATATTATTGGTAATTTCTTTAGGAATTTTTTTATGTTTACGTACATAATCTTTAAAACGGTCTCGCAAAGTGCGTTTAAGAGCCACACCCTCATTGTCCGAAATACTTTTTGTGGGTTTAAGCTCAACATAATTGGCTTTAAAATAGTCACTGTCTTCCAAGCCACTGATCCTTACCCGAGATTTACCCTCAATTAAAACCTTGTGTGTACCATCCTGTAACTTAACCATTTGTAAAATAGCAGACAGGGTACCAATTTCATACACATCTTCAACACCAGGATCATCTACTTCTGAATGCTTTTGTGCGACCAAAACCACCGGTGAATTACTTTTCATGGCATTCTCCAATGCCAACACTGATTTCTCGCGACCAACGAATAATGGAACCACCATCCCAGGGAAGATGACCACGTCTCTTAAAGGTAATACAGATGATTTTTCTTGTGGGTTTTGCATATTAATGTTTACTCAGTTTTTTGATTAGCGATTTTCCCGTATACCAAATAGGGTTTGTTACCATCTTCAATAACGGCACGATCAATAACTACTTTTTCAATATTTTCTTGATCTGGCAATTCATACATAATGTCTAACAACGCTGACTCCATGATGGTTCTTAATCCACGCGCACCAGTTTTTCGTGCCAGTGCAAGTTTCGCAATGGCGTCATAGGCATCTTCGCGGATTTCCAGCTCGACATTTTCCATGTCAAACAAACGCATAAATTGTTTTGAAATGGCGTTCTTAGGTTCTTTTAAAATCCTAATCAAAGCATTTTCATCCAACCGCTCTAAAGTTGCTGAAACAGGTAATCTGCCAACAAACTCAGGTATCAAACCAAATTTAACCAAATCATCGGACTCCAAACCTTTAAATATAGCTAACTCCGCTTCATTCTCGGATGGTGAGGACACTTCCGCAGCAAAACCAATGCCTGTTTTGACTGAACGTTGTTGAATGATCTTTTCCAAACCAGAGAAAGCGCCACCACAAATAAATAAGATATTTTTGGTGTTAACTTGCAAAAATTCTTGCTGAGGATGCTTTCTACCACCTTGCGGGGGAATCGAAGCCACAGTACCTTCAATCAACTTAAGTAAAGCTTGCTGAACACCTTCACCAGATACATCCCTGGTTATGGAAGGATTCTCTGACTTCCTAGAAACTTTATCAATCTCATCTATATAGATGATGCCCGATTCTGCTTTATCAACATCATAATCACAATTCTGCAATAGTTTTTGAATGATGTTTTCTACGTCTTCTCCAACATAACCAGCTTCAGTTAATGTGGTCGCATCAGCAATCGTGAATGGTACATTCAGAATTCTGGCCAGAGTTTCAGCCAACAAAGTTTTACCTGAACCAGTCGGCCCTACCAATAAAATATTAGATTTAGATAATTCAACTTCATCAGCTTCTGTATGGTTTGAACGAATTCTTTTGTAATGGTTATAAACCGCAACAGCCAATACCTTTTTCGCCGTTTCTTGCCCAATAACATACTCATTCAACAACTCATGAATTCTCTTTGGCGTCGGCAAATCTTCCAAGCTTTCCGTTAAAGTATCTTCCATTTCATCACGAATGATTTCGTTACATAAGTCAACACACTCATCACAAATAAACACACTGGGGCCGGCGATTAATTTGGTAACCTCTTGTTGGCTTTTGCCGCAAAAGCTGCAATGTTTGACTTCTTCTAAACCTTTGTCTTCACTCATGGATATAATTTAATTTGATAGTAATATAGATATGATACAAAAATTGACCACTCATGCCTACACTGTTGAGGCTAAATACTGTAATAACAGGGGGTAATATGTGCACAGTAAGCTGTTATTCAAGTGCAATAACAGCTTGGGTGACAAATAATGGAGGTATTACCGACTTTCAACCACTGTATCAATGATACCGTAATCTTTGGCTTCATCAGCACTAAGAAAATGGTCACGATTGGTATCTTTCTTAATTTTATCAACCGACTGACCTGAATGTTTAGCCATCAACTCATTCATTTTTTGTTTTATTTTTAAAATTTCTTTGGCTTGAATATCAATATCAGATGCCTGCCCTTGAAAACCACCAGAAGGTTGGTGAATCATGACCCTTGAATTGGGTAAAGCATAACGTTTACCAGCAGCGCCCGCATTCAGCAAAAAAGCCCCCATGCTAGCCGCTTGACCAATACACATTGTACTTACATCAGGTTTGATAAATTGCATCGTGTCATAAATAGACATACCAGCGGTAATAACCCCTCCAGGGCTATTGATATACAAACTGATGTCTTTGTCAGGATTATCTGCTTCTAAAAACAACAATTGTGCTACCACCAAATTCGCCATATGATCCTCAACTTGACCGACCATAAAAATAATTCGTTCTTTAAGTAAACGTGAGTAGATATCAAAAGAACGCTCTCCTCTAGCTGTTCTTTCAATAACCATAGGCACCAAATTCATGGCGGCTTCCAAATTCATTTTTGTATTATTTGAATTCATGTTTACCCTGCTGGCTTCATGATTTCATCAAAGCTCATTTTCTTTTCCTTGATGTTGACTTGAGATTCAATCCATTCCATTACTTGAGCCTCGATGACATTTTGTTCAACGCTGGCCATTAAATCTTGGTTTTGATAATACATTTGAATCACTTCTTGTGGTTGCTCAAAAGTTTGGGCGATTTCATTAATTTGATCGCGAACCTTAGCAAAATCAGTTTTAATGTCTTGTTTTTTAGCCACATCCTGAATAATCAGTGTATTCAAAATTCGATCTTTTGCCGCATCTATAAATTCTTTCGAATCTTTTAACGGCGAATCTTCGTGACCCATTTGTTTGGCTCTTTGTTGCTCTTGCTGAGCCATGTACTGGCTTTCTTTGGTGATCATTGACTCAGGTAACAAAGTATCTTTACAAACTTGACGCAAGTTTTCTAAAGCATTTTGTTTGAATGTATTATTAATGGTTTGACTCAATTCACGTTCCAAGTTCTTTTTGATGTCTTTCTTAAAGTCTTCCTCATCTCCACTTTCAACACCAAAAGATTTAACAAATTCCTCATCAACCTTCGGCAACTTAGGCTTTCTAACATCAGTAATTTCAAAATTAAATTCAACCTTTTTATCTGCCAACTCAGTCACATTAAAATCCTTAGGGAATTTAAGTTCTAGTTCTGCAGTTTCTTTAGTTTTCAAACCAATCATCGCGCTTTTTAGTTCGTCAGGTATTTTACTTTCACCCAATAAGACGCCCATTTTTTCAGTCCCTTCAGCTGGATAAATAAGCCCTTTACCTTTCGCACTATATTCAATAGTTACCAGGTCATTATTAGCAATTTTGCCTTTACTTTCTTTCCAGTCCTGTTTCTGTTTCTGCAAGTTTTTTATCATAGCATCAATGTCTTTAGTTGATATTTCTGCCACTTGCTTTTCTATTTTAATTTTATCAAATTCAATACTTGGTACTTCAGGCATTAATTCAACTTTAGCCTGAAACTCAAAACCGCCGTTATCGGTATCGTCGGTTTTAACCACTTCAGGAGCTGCTATGATTTCAAAATCGTTTTCTTTAATCGCTTTTTCAATTGAATCCTGCATTAATTGACCCAAAACTTCTTGTCTGGCATGTTGACCAAAACGCTGTGTAAGTATTTTCTTGGGCACCTTACCCTGCCTA
>CALLLZ010000270.1 GCA_938008005.1 uncultured Marinicella sp.
ATGCCAACTGAGGATGCTGAACACATGTTAATCGCAGATGACTCATCTTTTATTGGTCTTGCCCAACAAAAATTTGGTCACCGAGCAGGACAGTTTCAAAAAATAGGAAGACGCAGCTGTTACCCCATATATCAAATTAAAGTGCCTATTCAACATGCGCATCGTGTGGTATTGATGGGTAATGCAGCCCATGCAGTCAGCCCTGTTTCAGCCCAAGGTTTGAATCTGGCAGTACGTGGGATTGGCAGGTTGAGTGAACAATTACACATGGTTAAACAAAAAGGGCAAGATTTGGGTTGTGATTCAGTGTTGACACAATATCAACAAGCTTCTGATGAAGATCAGCAAAGAACATTGAGCTATACCGATGACTTAATGACCTGGTTTAAAATAGATGAGCCCTTTGTTAACACCATTCGTTCAATGGGGTTAGTGGCGATCAATGCCAGTTTGAATTTGAAAAAAACATTGTATAAAACGGCAGGTGGTTTGCGATGACAAAACGATGTGACATCATTATCAATGGTGCAGGAATGGTTGGTGGTGTTACTGCCTTGTTGTTGGCAGAGCAGGGCTTCGCTGTAACTTTGATAGAGTCACAGCAACAAACCAAATACAGCGGTAAAGATTCAAGACAACTCAGGGTTTCTGCGATCTCAAAGCACAATCTAGAGCTGTTTGAACGATTGGGTTTAACTGAGCACTGGCAAACCAGCCGCATGGGTTATTACGACCAAATGAGTGTCTGGGATAATCATTCAACTGGCGAGATCAAATTTAACAGTGGTGGCAGTGGTGTGCTTGGTGCCATGATTGAAAACAATCAAATCATAGCAGCAGCCCAACAATTGGCCAATGCGCATAACAACATTGATGTGCTTTATGAAACGTCGATAGCTGATTTTGAAGATGTAGAAAGGAAGGTGTGCGTTGACCTTGATTCTACCAGTAAAGAAAAATTAAATACTCACTTGCTCATAGGGGCCGATGGGGCGCGATCTCAAATTAGAAATTATTTGGGTATTGAAATCCAACAAAAACCCTACAAGCAACATGGTTTGGTGTGTTATCTGAAGGTTGAAAATGCACCAGCTAAAATAGCCTTACAAGCTTTTAATTCAGGCGGGCCGGTGGGCTTGTTGCCGATGAACGATGGGTTGTTTTCAATGGTTTGGAGTTTGCCAGAAGATCAGGTTGAGCACTGGCTGAACGCCGAAGAAAATTACTTTATCAATGGTTTAAAAGTTCACATCAACAGAGATTTTGGTGGCATTGAATTGTGCAGTGAGCGCCAAGCTTTTCCTTTGCATAAAACCTATGCCAAAGCTTTTTATCAGGGCAGGGTTGCCTTGGTCGGTGATGCAGCACACACCATTCATCCATTGGCTGGTCAAGGTGTAAACTTAGGCTTTGCTGATGCCGAATGTTTGGTTGATAAGTTGAATAGCGTGTCTTTGAAAAATAACGATGAATTGGCCAATGCCTTAAAGAAATACCAAAGAGTACGCATGGCCGAAGTGCACAAAACGGCTGAAACCATGCATGCACTACATCACCTGTTCAGCAATGAAGCTGCGCCCGTTAAAATGCTGCGAGCATTCGGTATGAATCGCCTTAATCAGATCAATCCAATAAAACAGTGGTTGTTAAGGCAGGCTGGAAGTTAAATGATTTTTAAAAGTCTAACTGGTTTGGTCTTCGTGAGTATCTTGTCTTCATGCTTTTACGATCATCGGCGTGATGTCGCATTTGAATTGTTATATAAACAGAATGGTTTTGAATAAGATGAGGTGTATTCGGCAGCTATTTCTGCTCGGTTTCCGCCAGGGACTGATCATGTTGAAATAAAAACATTTTCGATTCGTTCTGGTGGAGAGTGTTTGACAGATACCGATGATGAATTGGTATGCGAAATCCCTGTAAGAGGTTATTATTGCGCTGTACAAATGATTCAAATCAAAGCAAGGTTATTAGATGGCTTGGTACAATCAACTTCTTTTATTTCTGGTGGCTTTGGCTGTTAAAAATTGACCAATAGACTTCACAGCTATATATGTGATTTTAAATTCATTATATATCTAGCTAATTGGTTTTACTATAAGATACACATTTAAAAAACCAACTACTGTTTAATTACTCCTATCATGAACTCTTTCTCGACCGTTGAAAAGTGGATATCAGAAGATTCCTTCAGAATGAATTGTCTTCAAACAGTTAATCAAGTGCTTGATGGTCAGTGGTATGTCGGTGCTGGGTTTGTCAGGAATTTGGTTTGGGATAAATTACACCAATATACCAGCAGTACAAAGTTAAATGATGTGGATGTGATATTCTGCGATTGGCATGAATGCTCTGAGTCCAGTGAATTGAAAATAGAAAATTCTTTACGAAAGCTGATGCCCGATGTCAATTGGTCGGCTAAAAATCAAATACGTATGGCAAAACTGCATGGGCATGAACCTTATAAAGATTGTTGTGATGCCATGTTATACTGGCCAGAGCTTGAAACTGCGGTTGCAGCGACGTTAACTGATGATTTAAGTGTGCAAGTTATTTCTCCTTTTTCAGCAGCCAAAGTGATGGGATTGACTGTCAGTCGAAATGCAAAATGCACATCTGATGTATTTTCAGAAAGGTATGTAAAGAAGAATTGGTAGTCTATTTGGCCCGAATTAAAGATTAAAAACCTAGGGTATGATAGCTAATTTATCGAAAAAGAAAAGTATATGGCTTGATTATGATTATACTCAGAAGATCAAAAGAAGAAGAGCTCAAGGCGTTTTTTGAAATGGAGAGACAGCCGCATGCTCAAGCTTTTGTTAATGGCAGTGACCTACTCACACACCAGCAAAATTTTAAAGACCGAAACATAATTTACCTAAGTATAGAAAATAACATGGATGAACTTGTTGGTTACTTTATCTTGGCTTTGAATTCGAATGAGAATGGAGTGGAATTCAGAAGGGTTTTGATAGACCAGCACCACAGAGGTGTCGGACAACGAGCAATCATTAAGATGGAAGCGTATTGTCGAGAAGAGCTGAATGCCAGCAGTATTTGGTTGGATGTGTATGACGATAATGTCAAAGGAAAGTATATTTATAAAAAACTGGGTTACAAGCAATTTAAAGAAGCCTGTTTAAATGAAAGGAAGTTGCTTTATTTTAAGAAAGAGCTTTAATTAGGCTAATATTCTCTACACTGGGCTTTCTAAGGTGTGTGGCTTTCCTTAAGGAGATCCTGATTTATTAGGAATAACAGCTATTAATCGCGATTGTTGGTTGTTTAGATCAAAACAACCAACAATAGGGCTTTGTAATGAGTTTTTGGCCTCAAGATATGCCCATTAGGCATATTTTGGGCGCAC
>CALLLZ010000271.1 GCA_938008005.1 uncultured Marinicella sp.
CTGACGATTTAATCAAAGCAACTGGCCAATCAAATGACAACGAAGTCTGACCTGCTTCTAACCATTGCGCACTCATCATCAATGCAATCGGTTTTTGATTACCTTCTCTATCATAACCCAATAAAGTTCCGCTTATCTCATACCGTGCCCCCAATACATTTTCAATACCTACATTCACTTGCCCTCCATCAGCTTTTAACTGTCCATTGAATTGAGCTGAAGCAATATTTATTGCAAAGGCCGTTGAAGCATCACGCAGAACCTTTTGTCCATTCACTGAAGCTTCAGTAAAAGTGTGTACTTCCCATAAACCATTCACCATAGGTTGGCCTTGCAACTTACTTAGCACAGCCTGATAGTCACCCTTTTTGCTAAGCATGAATTTAAGATCTTGGGCTTTTTCTCCGTTCGGTGCAGTCACATAACCTCTAACTTTTAAAGGTACGGAACCAGCTGCATCCTTCATATCAGCAGAGATAATTATATCTGCATCAACGGCATGATTCTGCTGAGCGGTTTTAACGGCCAACACATGATCACTTTCTGGTTCAAAAACATGTATTACAAACTGACTTTTACTGTCTTTCAAACCATTCACTTTCAGTTTTAAATCACCAGAACTTACCTTCACTTTTAAAGCAACAGTCTGTTCTGATACAGACATACCCGTGGATTTCAACTGCTCAGCATTTACAAAAGTTGTGGCTTTCAATGTAACACCTGCCATTGATAGTTCAACCTGCTGTTCATCAATAACCTGAGCCTTATCAGTCATGTTTAATGGGTTGATACGAATAATGGCTGTGCTTGAACTCAATGGCAAATTCACGCCTTGAGACAGTTGCTTGGCATCTGAGTCCATCCAATATTGTTTAGATTCAGCTTTGAAACCTTGGTTTTGAAAAACAGAATGGGCTTGCCCTATTAGACTTTGGTTAAATGCCACACGCTCTCGTGTGACGTTGACAGCCATAGACTTTTCTATACCAACACTCAATTTTTGAGCTGTAGGCTCTTCAAGCCATCTAAGTTCAGCAGATACAGTCATTGACATTACAACCAGTAACCAACTCATTGTTATTTTTTTATTATTCATGATATGTGCTCCTGGATTAAATGTCATTACGTAAAATAGTATCTAGACCAAAGCACTTTCTTCGGCTTTGATTATGACTCAATGGCTCTCCACCATTCATGCGTGATGTATCATAAAACCAAGTACTGCCTGCACCCGCTTGTGATGAACAATCCAAAAACCCATCAGAACAAGAGTTCAACCAAGCCTGGGTAATTTCTAAGCCTAAATTCAAAGTGTATCCACCACAATATGAATCGCCATCAAATATTGAAGTTTCTACATCAGAACCCACCACATTCCAGAAACCTTTTGGTAAAGCCGGCCTACCAGCAGTTCCCAATAGGTTATTATTATTGTAATAATCCATCCAAGAAGTTTGTTGCATCCTAACAGCATCACTTTTATACCCCAGCAACCAACCCAAAGCTGATTCGAACACGTTACCCTGCATCACTGCATTGGCCAATGGTGTCCCCTTTGACGAAGCTGCCAAGGCATTGACCCACCGAATTTTATTGATAATATTGGGGTAACGACTGTCAAAAGTTGGGTTAGACATTATCCAACGCATCACATTTCCGCCGTTGGAATGAGTGATCACCACCATATCTGTTATACCCTTACTGTTGATAAATTGAGTTAGTTGGCCTGCCAAACAACCTGCAGCGGCAGAATCCCACATATATTTCTCAAAATTACAGTTAATAACCACATAGTTACTTTGATCAGGTAACCCCTGCCTGATTGAATTGATGTTGTCCATTTGCCAATAGTCATTAGCCGCATCGGTATGATTACTTGTTCCATGGACAAACGCCACACCGGTATTAGACCAAGCTGATGTAGATAAAAACAATAGGCACAGCAGCACCTTTAACTTAATACTCATTAATTCACCTCTTTTTCATATTTAATTATTATCAGTCTCCAGCTGTGTCACTGTATATAGACTTTCTTTTTTATTGTACACCTATGATCAAACTAATTTCAAACGCTTGTTTGAAATACTTTAATTTAACCTCTGTTTAACCTCTGTTTAACTCCTTAAAATAGCCTACTCATCAATCCAGTCTAAGCACGTATCCTATTGATTAAGCCTTCAAAACTGCGATTTGATCACAATAATCCCTGCAATCTTAGGGTTAAATGACACAGTCGTTTACAATTCAATAAAAAGTTCATTCAATTCACAGGTATTTGTTGTAAACTACGACGTTGAATTGATATTTCACTTTAAGCATTGGAGTCACTATGAATAAAACAATAAAATTAATGATGGTTTTGATCTTTGCCTTAGCAATGACAGCCTGTAAAAAAGACGTCAAACCTACCATGGACGATGACACCAACAATAACAACGGCAACAACACACCTGTTGTCGATACCACACCAGTCAGAACCGATGGCTTAATTTGTTGCAACCCTGATGATTTAACCAACCCTGCCAGCCTACTTTCTCAACGGGTGATTTATTTTGGTTATGATCAAGCTAATATTGCATCAGACTATCGTGCCATGTTGTCCTTACATGCCAGATATTTACAAGAAAACCCTTCAGCGCGTATGACTGTCGAAGGTCACGCAGATGAAAGAGGATCACGCGAATATAACTTGGCATTGGGCGAGAAACGTGGTTATGCAATTGCCAACTTACTGCGTGCCCAAGGTGCATCACTGGGCCAAGTTTCAGTAGTGAGTTATGGTGAAGAACGACCTGAAAGCACTTGTAGTAATGATTCATGTTGGTCTAAAAACCGTCGTGGTGTTATCATTTATACAGCTCAATAAAATAACAACGAAAACTTTCACTAACAATGATTGTCAAAACCCGACTTATGTCGGGTTTTTTACATCTGCAATTTACAACCAAACGGGGTATTTATGAAACACATTGTTACTACATGCTTATTATTGTTTATGATCCAATTAGGTCATGCTCAAAAAATATCTATTCAAGATCGCATTTTAAAATTAGAACAACAGTCTCAAAATCAAAACAATAACAATGCGGCCGACTTGGTCATTCAAATTCAGCAACTACAAAGTCAGATTGCTCAACTTCAAGGTACCATTGAAGAACAAAACTTTCAAATCAGTGAATTAAAAGAACGTCAAAAAGTACTCTATGTTGACATAGACTCTAGATTGGCCGAATTAGAAAAAACTGGCTTGGCTCAACAAACCAATCAAAACAACGAACTGGTAGTTGACAGCAATGTCACTGACAGCAATCCAAACAGCACGATTGATCTAGGTAAGCCTGCATTAGGCAAACCCACTTTGGGGCCCATCCAAGCACCTGTTGTCAGAGATACGGTTGATGCGCAGTTATCAACCAATTCATTAAACCAAGCAGACCTCAACGCCCAATCAACCACCATAGATCCGGCCATTGATCAAGCTTATCAAGCGGCTTTTGCACAATTAAAAGCCGGTCGATTTAATGAGTCAGCTCGTTCGTTTGAAGATTTTATTCAACAAAATCCAAGCCATGAACTCACCGACAATGCCTATTACTGGTTAGGAGAAAGTTATTATGTCACACGTAATTATCCGTTAGCCCTTTCAGCTTTTCAGTCTTTAGAACAAAAATTCCCCTTAAGCAGTAAACTGGCTGATTCACTTCTGAAGATTGGCTATACCTACCATGAACTGGAAGACTTCGTGCAAGCACAACAAGCGTTGAATAAAGTAGTCAGTTCTTTTCCCAACCAATCAGTATCCAGATTGGCTCAAAATCGCCTTAACTTGCTCAGACGAGAAGGTAAAATAAATTAAAGTACAACCATGTCAAAACACCATAATGTCTAAAAACAGGCGTGACAAACAACTGAAGATATTCGAGATCTTTCATTCACTACAGGGAGAGAGTAACCTGTCGGGTTTACCCACCGTATTTGTCCGCTTAACCGGTTGTCCCCTGCGCTGCACATGGTGTGACACTGAATATGCTTTTTTTGGTGGTGATTGGATGCATTATGATGCCATTCTTACTGAAGTAAAAAAACATGGCACACCTTATGTCTGTGTCACCGGTGGTGAACCATTGGCGCAGAAACGGGTTCATGGCTTATTGAATTTATTGGCAGAACAAGGCTTTGTGGTCAGTTTAGAAACAGCCGGTTCGTTATCGGTGCAAAATGTCCATCCCTCAGTTATTAAGATTGTTGACCTCAAAGCACCAGGTTCAGGCGAAGTTGAGAAGAATCTTTATGATAATTTGTCTTTATTAAAAATGCAGGATCAAGTTAAGTTCGTAATCGCTGATGAAACAGACTACAACTGGAGCAAAGACATCATCAGCCAATACGATTTGAGCAACCAATGTCAAATCCTGATGTCCCCTGTGGCAGACGTCCTTCCTCCCAGACAGCTCGCGGACTGGATTCTACAAGACCAATTACCCGTGCGATTCCAAATTCAACTGCATAAACACCTTTGGGGCGATCAGCCGGGTACTTAAGGGAAGATTGATCAACCATGTAATACCCAAGGAGTCCTGCAGGTTTGAATTGTATGTTTTTTAATCTAAACCGGGTACCCACAAGGGGTACGCCCTACGGGGTTAACCACATTTTGTTAATTACAGTACTTTAAAAATATAAATCTGACATATGTGAAAATGCAAGATCAAACGAACAGTTGTTGGGTGTGCCCCTTGTGGGTACCCTTTTTGTATTTTACAAGTATTGAACCATCAATTTATTCATTCGCTATCAGAAAACAACAGTGGTATGTTGGGCTTGAAGAAACACTTAAATAATTGATAATGCAGATCACTGCGATGTGCCAAATTAGCTGAAGCAAGCCTGTCGCTAATAAGGGCCATTAGACTCGTTTGTATGCTCCTGCTTGGTAATGCATAGAGATGGTTACAAACGGGCATTTGTGGGCATTTGTGGGTGTTTGAGTCAATTAGAACATTAAACCATCACATACCAAGATTCCTGCACTCACGGCCTACGGCATTCCAATATCGCTTCTTGTGCTTCGCTCAAATCGCAATATTTCCATCACCTGGCCTTTCGCTCGGCTGGAATGACGGTGGAGAGGGGTTGAGTTGGATTGATGGTACATAAAAGCTCGGCTGGAATGACGATTGTTCAGCATGTTACAGTTAAACCGCTCACTGAAGGTGCCGAAGTGAAACGCAGCTTGACCTGGATGCCACCATCACTTATGGGCAACCAATAAAGAATGTCTGTAAATATAACTAAATTTTGACAACTTGATTAATTAAATCCATCAAATTTCTTTAAATGGAGCTTGTTTGGCTCTGCTATAAACTCAAATCTTTATAGTCATTGCAGTTGTTTTTAATTACTGATAGGCTTTCCTGAGTGTGATTAAAAGTTAATATAGGGGCTCTCAAATGAATTCAACACCCATTCAATCAACCATCATGACTTTACTGTTGTTGTTTTCGATGGTGTGCCAAGCCCAAAAAAGTTTTGATGACAACCGACCTAATGGCATCAGCAATGACAAGTGGTCGAATTTAAAAGCAATCGTTCAGGAATCCTTATTGTTACCCTCATCCGATGGCTTAAGTGGCCCAAACAGTCTTTTGGGAACAAGTGTCTCTGTAGAAGGCGACAGGGCTTTGGTGGGCGCGCCAGGCACAGCTGGATCCGGAGCAGTTTATGTGCTTGATTTCGATGGTAAAAGTTGGCTAGAAACCGCTGTCTTGACACCCTCTGATGGGTTAACAAATAATAATTTTGGTATTTCAGTGAGTTTATCTGGCAACCGAGCTTTGGTAGGAACGAGATTCCAAGACCCTGATGGTTTCCTTAGTCAAATAGGCTCAGCTTATGTATTTGAACTAGTAGGAACGAGTTGGGTTGAAACGACAAAACTCACTGCAGCCGATGGTGCTCTGAACGATCAATTCGGTTTATCGGTCAGTCTTTCAAATAATAGGGCTTTAATCGGTCGCGAAGGCTCAGCTTATGTCTTTGATTTAAC
>CALLLZ010000272.1 GCA_938008005.1 uncultured Marinicella sp.
ACCAAGGTGGTGATGTTGCACTTGATTCGAATGCTGATCCAGCAACGGGTCAAGTACAGAACATCAGTTTATCTTCGGTTGATCCGACGATTGATGCAGGTGTGTTTTTGAATGGTTCAATCGCGGGTTTGACCTGGTGTGAATCATCGACCAATGCCAATACCAGTTACGATCCAGGTGATGGAGATTCGCCATTAGGTGACATTCAAATCACTTTGTATGAGGATACAGATTGTTCAGATACTGTCAATGGAGTCGAGGCGGGTACAGCTGTGGCGATGGATACAGCCAATCCTGCCGGCACTTATTTATTCAGTGACTTACCCGTTGGACCAGTGGGAGGTGCCGTATGCTATGTAGTTGAAGTAGATGATGCCGATACAGATTTGGGTGTTTGTGATACGGGCATCACGTCATCTACGCTTGCACCTGATTTGGATACGGTCAATCCCGACAGCGTCGACAACAACTTTGGCTTTGATGACTTGTTGGCCTTGGGTGATTATGTTTGGTTTGATACCAATCAAGATGGCATACAAGATATAGGTGAAACAGGTGTTAATGGAATTACAGTTAACTTGTATGACAATGCCACTTGTACAGGTGCTTCAGTTGACACCGCCACCACAGCCAACGGTGGTACACCTGCCACTGACGGTTATTATTTTTTCCTTGGTTTAGATCCTGATGACTACTGTGTTGAGTTCACAGATTTACCAGCTGGTTATCAGTTTACGGCTCAGAATCAAGGTGGTGATGTGGCACTTGATTCAAATGCTGATCCAGCAACTGGTCAAGTACAGAGCATCAATTTATCCTCAGTTGATCCAACGATTGATGCGGGGGTGTTTTTGAATGGTTCAATCGCCGGTTTAACTTGGTGTGAATCATCCACCAACAGCAACACCAGTTATGATCCAGGTGATGGAGATACATTGTTGGGTGACATACAAATAACTTTATATGAAGATACGGATTGTTCAGATACAGTCAATGGTGGTGAGGCGGGTACAGTTGTGACCGTGGATACAGCCAATCCGGCAGGCACTTATCTATTCAGTGATTTACCAGTTGGACCAGTGGGTGGCGCAGTGTGTTATGTGGTTGAAGTGGATGAAACCGATACAGACTTGGGTGTTTGTGACAGTGGTATCACCTCTACTTCGCAAGGTCCTGATTTAGATACAGATACACCAGATGTGACTGATATTGATTTTGGTTTTGATGATCTGTTGAGTTTGGGTGATTATGTTTGGTATGACAACAACCAAAATGGGATTCAAGATACTGGTGAACCTGGTGTTAATGGCATCACAGCCAACTTGTATGACAACGCCACATGTACAGGTGTATCAGTAGATTCTACTACCACATCGACAGGTGGTACTCCAGCAACAGATGGTTATTACAATTTTCCAAGTTTAGATTCTGGTGATTTCTGTGTTGAATTTACTGGTTTGCCTATCGACTATGTCTTTACAGATCAGGATTTGGGTGGAGATGATGCGGTTGATTCAGATGCCGATACGGGCACAGGTCAAGTGCAAAATATCAATCTAACGGCAGTGGATCCAACCATTGATGTAGGGGTTTATGCCAATAATGGTCAAGTCTCAGGTTTATTATATTGTGATGATTCACCAGAAAATGGCACTCAAGATCCTGATGAAGAAGTCAGTGATGTAACAGTGACTTTATCGAGGGACTTGGATTGTGATGAAACGGCAGATACTGTCATAAGCACAATGGTTACAGATGGGACAGGCAGTTTCTTGTTCGATAATTTGCCTGTTGGATTGGCTCCTGCCCCGCCGAACCCTCAAGCCTGTTATGTTTTGAATTATGATACCAGTAGCAGCGAATTATCTGGTTGTAATACACCGATTACTCCTGATACACAGGTAGTAACCATCGATTCAGATGACCCAGAAAGTGAAACAATTATTTTTGGGGTTGTGGTTGGAGGACCTCCAGCGATGGTGCCGGTGAATTCATTATTGAGTTTGATGCTGCTGATATTAAGTGTGATGGGGATGGCTTGGTATAATAAAGAAAGATAGCGTGCAATAACACCTCGGGTGTGGCTAATTTATAAGAGCCTGGTCTTGTTTTAGACTGGGCTTTTTAATTGTTATCAAATAGATGTGAGTATGTTATTAACCCTACATCCTAATACGTTGTGTTCAGCCTCCATGTGTCTGTTCGATCACACCAACGGTAGGCGCTCTTAGGCGAGGCATCAATACATAGTTATAGTCATTCTACAGCAAGTATAGATAACGCTGTGACGGACAGACACATGAAAGCCGTTCTCCTTTAATATCAACTTGTTAGGGATTGCAGATGAGCGCCATCTCAGCGTTTCAGTTTTTTCTAAGGGAGCGGCCATTAGATACAAACTGAGCCTCGCCTAAGAGCGCCTTGTTGGTGATATGACACTCATCTGTAATCCTGAATTCAATGTATTAGGATGCAGGGTTAATAACGCTTATTTTTGTCACTCTTAGCCATTTGTTAGATCTGGGGATGAACGATTATTGATAAGTGTCATGATTTGTTTGATAACTGTTGATCTGTTGGACAAATTAATCTGTCCATAATACACTGGTTAAAACGATTGCTATGGTTTCATTCGTTTTATTTGGTAACTTTCAAAGGTGTAGGATTATGAAATTAAGTGTAATGAAACATGGTGTTTTTTGTTGGCTCTTTTTGTTTCTTGGTTGCCAAGACGGCTGGGCAAATCAAGCTGTTATTTCTGAATTGACTGACAATAATTCTGTATCGTTTTTCTCTCAAATAAATGTTGAATCAAGGCCTGTGGTCAATGAAAAAAGCTGGCACATACCTTTGGAAGATGCAAAAAAACTGCTGAAAGCTTCAATTGGAGAAAGTGTAGTTGTTGAAAAATTACCCTCTGATTTGATTGTTGTGGGGGATAAAAGTAGCAATGAATTTGAAAACGTTGAGTTATCACGTTATGAAATATTTGCACCAAACGCAAAAATACATGTGGTTTCTGAGCATGGGGCGCAGGTGTTAAGTGTACCTAGAACGCAAGCATTTCAATCAGTTAAACAAGGTATTGGTTTGCTTGTGGATCCATTAACTGGTGATGTGAATGGCATAATGAACAGAGCCGGTGTTACATTAGAAATATCAGGTAATTTACAAACTGGATTGGATTTCAGGAAGAATAACGTTGGTAAAGATCAAAATGAAGTCACCCAACAGTGTCATACTTCCATGAAAGAGCAGCCTGGTGATCCACTGGCTGACGTGAAGAAAGCGATGTCTTCTAAAACCATAGAGAATCGCCAGTTAGGTGGCACAATGTACGAAACAGTTGTAGCGGTAGACACTGATAACGAATGGATGGCAGGAAAGGGCAACAGTACAACAGTAGCAATGAATTATATCACTGGTTTATTTACTAATATGAATGTTTATTACGAGCGAGATGTGTCTCTGCGGTTATTGATTGGTGATGTGTTTTTGCGTGTTTCCACAGATCCTTATCCAACTGAGTCAAATATCAATAGTTATTTAACAGACTTTGGAGAGTATTGGCGGGTTAATAATGGCAGTATAAATCGTGACTTTGCTATGATGCTGAGTGGCCAAAATATAAGTTCTAATTCTTACTCAGGAATTGCTTGGCTGAATCAGTATTGTGAAAATGGATTTGTTTTTTCCGGTCAGACTGCGGGCAGTTACAGTATTAATCGAATA
>CALLLZ010000273.1 GCA_938008005.1 uncultured Marinicella sp.
GGGTAACAAATAAAATCTTCGATACAACCTTGATACTTGACTTTAAGTTTTGGGTTATTACTAAAGTCCGTTATCGGCACTGTGATGCTGAGCTTGTCATAATAAACCTCAACAGCACCAAAATTCGGATCATCTTTTTTCTTACCGTCAGGAATCACCAAGGCTTGCTGATCAACAGTCAAGTCTTCTCCACTGAACCCAAACGCATGCTTGTACAAGTAAACATTCTCAATCAACTTAAAATCAACTTGAATGGTTTGCTGATCAATCACTTCATAAGAAACCATCATCGCCTCATCCGGTGGTGGCGGGTTATCCATAGCGACTGATGAAAATGACAACAGGCAAAAAGTTAATAGACAAAACAGGTCTATAGCCTGGTAACGATTAATTTGTTGATTTAATTTGTTCATTGATCCAATTCAAATATCCAGTTGAGCCATCCACCAGTGGAATGGCAATAATTTCAGGTACCTTATAACTGTGTAAGCTTTTAATCTTCTTTTCTATAGCTGCAAACTGATCTGCTCTGGTCTTAAGCAACAGCAAACTCTCTTCAGCTCGCTCTATCTGACCTTGCCAGCGGTAAAAAGATTCAATAGTTGGCATAATTTGTGCACAAGCAATTATTTGGTCATTTAACAAGGAATCAACCATAGTTTTTGCTTGCTTCGCAGATTCACAACTCACCAAGACCTGTATGAACTCAGATTTCATGCAAATATTATGCACATTGTTGATACCACATGAAATTTATTCACTCTATTACCGCCAAAAAAGCGCATTATAAAGTATGAAGAACTGAATGCTTTTTATTCAAAGCCATCCATAAATACCCAATCTATATCACCAACACTGCCACGATAAGTTTGCCACATATTGTCAATGAAAGGATGCCCATATCCCCCAGCATCTGCTAATGTGCCATGCTTGTCCGTCCATCGCCCTGTTCCTGACACACAAGCACCTGTGTAATTGACCGGATCTTGTAAAGCACAAGGATCTGGATTTGCCCACACTCCAAATTCCACCCAGCGATCCACATAATCAAAGAAAGGATTGTGATTCCATGTGTTCTTACCTCCCGGTAATAACAAAGCAGCAATGGCAGATCCTTTGAAAGGTTGAGCCGTACAACACAGCTGATAAGCGCCACCTATTTCACTGCCACCCCCATCTACATATCCATAGGGGTCGCGAATGGTTCTAGAGCCAGAACCCTGGTTAATCCTTCGCCAATATTGCGACTCTGTTCCTTCTTGCCCAAACAAAGCAATTCCATTTTGACCATAGTAAGTTTGGCCATCTTCATGAAATGCATTGGGCACAGCGCTGGTAATCACGTTTTTCATGTTCTGATCATCCAACAACGTCGCGGCAAAAAGAACTGGTATTTTTCTACCCACCATGTGACCACCATTAGGAGTCCAATTAGTACCCGCATCTAACATATGATACCAATCTATACCAGCCTGAACATAGGCGATGAGTGCCGGCATCTTTTCAGCAATCGGATCATTCAACATCAATCTCAAAGCCCCCACATTGGTATCAATTGAAATGGCTGCCCCATACTGGGCCATGTTTTGCGCTGGATGTAAGTAACGACCGATCCAGCTGCTTGAATAATCTAATTGAACACGTTTAAAATCATTCTCTACTTCGGCCAAATCAGGCGCATCAGTTACGGCTGGTAACGAAGGTAACAAATCAGTCCGAAGGTTATTCAATGAATAGTAAACTTTATCCGTCCCTCCCATATAACTGGGTCTAAAAACAGTGGCACCATTATCTGCAGGAATGGCCTCGACAACTGTCAACACAGCAGCCACATCTAAATAACAAGGGTGAGTTGTTGGATCATCATCGGGTGTACACCTGCCATCGCCAGAAATGGTTTTAACGATAGAATCACCTGGGCTGGCCATATACGGTAATGAAGGCACTAAACTATTATCAAAACCCCAATAAAGTATGCGACTATCATAGCCTTGACTGCTTAAACCAGCCATTGGATTGACTTGCCAACCATTTTGCGCGCCATCATAATCTGGGCTTATACTGACGATTTCAACAGGACCCAGAACCCACCAATCGCCATTGGCGAATTTTCCCACTGTGTGAGTTCCATTAAAGCGCCAAGTAATACCATATTGAGTCACTGACATGCTTTCGGAAACCTGACCCTCTTGGTCAGCAGCCATACCGCTTTCTGCTTTAAGCAATAAACCACAAGAGAAAAACAGAAACAACAGACATTGAAATAAAAAGGTTTTGGTATACATCAATTAAAACTCACAGCCTCAAACTAACTTATATTAGACTTTATTTTACTTCACTAAAATGTGAGCCCAGTCTCAACAGAACTTGATCAGCGCATTGCTATATCTTTAAAAAAACCTTAGTTGAGCAGTACTTATAAGTTATTTAGGGCTTTTTTTGCTGTCTTTCCATAAACAGAAGTTACGGCCATGTTCCATATGCCTTCTGCTTTACAACACCTGATTAATTACAACACAGTAACATGGGCCAACTGACATGTGGCTGAAGCCATTTAAAATTCTAGAAAGAGTTAAACCAAACAGATTTCAATTATTAATAATCTGGTCAAGCTCCTGAGATAATTTGTTTATTTTAAATTCCGCCCACAAAGGCAAATGATCACTGACTTCTTTCCTTGCTTGATTCTCAGCAGCTCCGTTTTCTTTATAAAGAACATCACCAAATGGCACCACCCCAAATTTACCATCAAACTTAAAACCAGGACGTGCCAACCATGCAATCTTGTCGTATGATTTAGTCTGAGAGAAATTGGTGTTTAAGTCATTCATCCCCTGAGGCATTGTGAAATTTTTACCCGCTCCTTCCGTTAATGCCTTGAAAAACCTGTCACCATTTTTTTGAATATTAAAGTCACCCAACACGAAGAAATCTCTGTCAAATGTTTTAGTCGCCTCTTGCTTTGATCTTCTTTTGAGAAATTTCACCAACTCCTTAATTTCCTTCTCACGTAACTCCAGTCCAGTTTGTCCTTGCTTTGACCCTTCAGCAATATGAACTGAAGCAATTGTGAAATCAAATCGGCCCGCCTTGAATGAGGCACAATAAGGCATTCTATTGAATTGGAATACCGATGGTTTTAATATGGTCCCATGAAAAGCAATTTCGCAAACCAGACCAGTACTTTCTACAGTTCGAGTGTCATATAAAAACGCCATTCTTTCATGGTTACCAGTAGGATCTGATACAAGAATTTTATAATTACCGGGGAGGAGTTGTTGTAACTTGGACAATCCTCTTAAATCCGTCTTCACCTCTTGAATACAAACGATATCGAATCTTTCACATATATCAGCAATATATTGAAGCGCTCTTGCCTTTTTCTTATTTGAGAATTGAGCAATGTTCCAAGTAGCAATTAATATATTTTCATCGACTTCCCTTCTTGGAATTCGGTGATGAGCCCCATCCATTAAATCCATTAAGGCTATTCGCTCTTGTGCTATCGTTTCTTTTTCAGTTGGCATATCCCCTCCAATGATTATATAAATGCGTTATCGGGAATTTTTATAGTTATTTGAATAATAAACTAGCATACTGAAATACAAATTGCTATTTTTATACACTCAAACCAATCATTAAACTCAAAAAATCATCACTTATTGCCCCCAGCAGCTGTTTCCAACCGACTCAATCTCTTTCAGAAGCCCTGTCACAAAAAGTATATGCATTTTTTACTGGCGGAGAACAATAGAAAAAAAGAGACTGTCTTAAAGATTCAAGGTTAAAATCAGTTGTTTATCTATTGAGTAAAATCATGAAAAGAATACTTCTGACTTGGGCGTTGGTCTCTATTCTGATTTCCAGTTGTTCATTACAAGATTCTAACCAAGACATTAAACTGTTTGAACACAATAACATCGATGTTAACTTAGTGAAAAAATTATCTGGTCAATACATCAAGGCCAATCAATTGAAGTCGCTGAATGCAGAATATTCAGAAACTGAAGTTAAGGGGGTTGAGCTTGTCATAGAAACCAGTGAAGGTCAAAACATGCTGTATAAAATCCGAAATCAGCTCAGAAACTCTGACAACCAAGTTTATTTTTTAGAGGACAGTATTGGTTATGCTGAAGATAAGCTGGCCTTGGTGCCAAGTAAAGATGATCTTGAGTATTTAAAAATGATTCGACCAGATGGCATCAACCATGGGTTGAGTGCTGATGATGTGATTGAAAAATACCAAACTTGGAATCAACAATTTGGCCTCAAATTAAATGGTGCTGGAAGAAGTTGGTTAGAAGCAGAAATTTTAAAAGATCCCCCCGATTGGCAAGCTTTTGCTCAAGAAGTTTACCAGTTTTGCCCAAATGTGATCGATCAAGGGGTCGGCAGTGTTGAGATCTTAGCTGAGGAAATGATGAATCATTACAGCCTCCATTTATGGTGGGATTAAAATAAAAGCTTTGCGAGTGTGGCGCGCCCAGAGGGCGTCATTTTATTATATATATGTATTTGATATATATGAATAAATTAAAGTGTAAATTATTTATTGACGTCTTTTTGACGGCTTATTAGTTGATTTATTGATAGAATATTTGGCAATCGGGGTTTTTCTCTTTCAGGAATTTCCCTGTCCCTGTCAGCGTTCCGCCCGTTCCAACACCCGCGATAAAGGCATCGACCTGACCTCCGCAATCATGCCAGATTTCAG
>CALLLZ010000274.1 GCA_938008005.1 uncultured Marinicella sp.
CCAGCTATCGCCACCTTACAAGTTATGGGCGTACCTGTGATTAATGTCTCACCTCTGACCGTTAGTTTTGGCGATATTGAAGTTGGCAACACTTCAACTTTACAAACCGTCACTGTCAGTAACACTGGCTTAGGTGGTCTGAATATCAGCAGTTTACCCGATGTTTCTTTGGACGTGAGCCCAACCATTACACAAGCTGGATCTGGCAGTTGTCCATTTGCACCGTTTGTATTAGCCCCCTCTGGTAGTTGTACTTTAGATTATGAGTTCGCGCCTACCGCTACAGGTACAGTTAATGGCATTTCATCCATCACTTCCAACTCTACTGGTTCGAACACTGATACCGACCTCACATTCTCTGGTACGGGCACACAAGCCATACTCAATTTAAACCCCAGCCCATTGGACTTTGGAATCACAGAAGTGAACACCACCAGCACGGCCATTGTTTTAACTGTCAGCAACAACGGCACTGCCGATCTTAATGTCAGCAACGTAACTGCCGCTGCTGGCGACTTCAGTATCGACTCCAATACTTGTGGAGCTGCGCCTTTCAGTTTAACACCCGCTTCCAGCTGTACCATCGGCTATCAATTCAATCCCACAACGACTGGTTCACAAATGCAGAATATAGTCTTTGTCAGTAATTCTGCCACAACACCTGACACAGCAATCTTACAAGGTGACGGCCAAATAGCAGCATTAACATTGAGTACTGCGCAAGTCAGTTTTCCTGACACCTTGATTAACACCAACAACCAAGGACAAATAAGCCTGAGCAACAATGGCCTTGTGGATGTAGAGATCACTGCATTAACAGGCGCGCTGGCACCATTTGCTTTGAATACCACCGGCAGCTGTTCGGCAATACCGATTGTTCTGACACCCAGTTCATCATGTACTCTAGGCTATGATTTTTCACCCACAACTACCGGAAACTTTAACCAAACCCTGAGTGTGACCAGTAATGCAGGCAGCTCTCCTGATACTTTTGAGTTGGTAGGAGTTGGCATTGAACCACTGTTAACACTGGACTCGGCTAATTTGGACTTTGGTTCAATCAATGTCAACGACACATCAACCACATTAACCATGAACCTTTCAAATACCGGAACCGCTGATTTAACCATCAACAACATCAGCGCAGCAACGGTACCATTCACTCGTTCAGGTGGAAGTTGTGGCACTTTGCCCGTAACTTTAACCCCAAGTCAAAACTGTACTTTAGAATATCAATTTGCCCCCACAGCAACAGGAAACTTCAATCAAACCATTACCATTCAAAGTGATGCAGCAAGCAGCCCAGACACTTTTGGCTTGATTGGTGTCGGCATCGAACCAGGCTTACAACTCAGCCAAACAAGTTTGGACTTTCAATCAATTGAAGTTAATGACACATCAACTCCTTTAAGCATGACCATCACTAACTCAGGTACTGCAGATTTGATCATCAACGATATAGGCACACCAGTAGCACCGTACACCCGTATTGGCGGTAGCTGTGCCACTACCTTCCCGATTACTTTAACAATGAATCAAAACTGCACACTTGAGTATCAGTTTGCTCCTACAACTACTGGAACATTGAATCAAAACATCAACATTCAAAGTAACGCCTCAACCAGCCCTGACAGTTTTGAGTTAACTGGCATTGGAATTGCACCAGAATTAACCCTTAGTTCTACAGACTTGGATTTTGGTCCAACCCAAGTTAGCAGCACATCCAATACCTTAACAATGAGTCTATCCAATACCGGAACAGCTGACTTAAGCATCAGTGGCATCAGCACACCAGCGGCTCCTTTTACTCGTTTAGGCGGCAGTTGTGCCACCACCTTCCCAATCGCGCTAGCAATGGGGCAAAACTGTACTTTGGAGTATCAATTCACCCCTACCTCAACGGCTGACTTCAGTCAGGCAATCACAATTCAAAGCAACGCCTCAACCAGTCCAGATACTTTTGAGCTAACCGGTACTGGTGTTGAGTTTTCATTAGAACTCAGTGCAACTGATTTAGATTTTGCCACATGGAGCACCAATACCACATCCAACACCTTAACGATGACACTGTTAAACACCGGTACTGAGGAATTAAATATCATCGGTTTAAGCCAGGTAACTGTACCATTTGTTGTTACAGGTGGCAGCTGTGGCATTGTAACCTTTACCTTAGCCAGTGGTCAGAACTGTACTTTAGACTATCAATTTACGCCAACAGCATCAGGTGTATTCAGCCAAACGATTGAAATAAGCAGTAATGCTTCCACAAGCCCAGACAGCTTCACATTAACTGGAATTGGCAGTGAAATTATCTTGGGCACCAGCAATGACAACGTGGTATTTGAGTTTACTGCTGTTGATGAAGTACAAAGCCAAAACTTAACACTGAGCAGTGATGGTGCAGATGATGTTGTCATCAATGCCATTTCACAACCGATCGCAACCACTGCATTTAATCCCAATAAATCAATCGCTGGAATGGGGAGTGCTTTTGATATTGACTTCTCCGATTGTGGTGCTTTACCCATTACATTAAGCAATGGCGATAGTTGCCAAGTGGTTATCACATATATAACTGAAGCCACAGCCAGCAACAGCAGTTTTTCCATTACCAGTAATGATCCCAACTCACCATTGGTGATTGTTTTAAGAGGTACAGGCATACCTAACCCGGTTTCAGTGCCAATTATGAACAACATTGGCTTGATGGTATTGCTGTTGCTTTTATTGGGCATTGCTTACCGAACATTTGTAATTCAGCAGCGTGTACATGGGAGCTGAGGGATCTTGTTGGTTTGCCGTGATGTACTTTTTAAGACAGTTGTTTACGTTACGAGAGGGCCTACCCTTTGGGTATTCTTCGACTCGCCTCAGGCTCCCTCAAAATGACATTTTTTTTTGTCATCCTGAACGCAGCGGAGCCAAAAGTAGGCCCTTTAAGGGCGGAGTTGAAGGATCTGGTCGGTTTAGCGTGATGTGCTTTTCAAGGCCGTGGTTAATGTTGCGAGGTTCTTCGACTCGCCTCCGGCTCACTCAGAATGACCAGTTTGTAGTTGAGTTATTCAACCAAATCAATCTGGCGCATATCCTTGTGGTTTAACATCTTTACCCTCAAATAAAAACTCAACCATTTTTTTTTCAATTATTTTACGGTGATCTGGATCAATCGGTGAAAAGTGGTTCTCATTGATGATCATTGTTTGTTGAGTTAACCAGTCTTGCCAGAATTTTAGGCTGACCTGTTGATGAATTTTTTGCCCTAGCTCCCCT
>CALLLZ010000275.1 GCA_938008005.1 uncultured Marinicella sp.
AAAAAATGGTTTCACTCAAGCTGTACTCGGTTTATCTGGAGGAATTGACTCAGCATTAAGTGCAGTTATAGCTGCCGATGCATTGGGCGCTGAAAACGTTACTGGCATTTTAATGCCATCTAAATATTCATCAGATCATTCAATCCAAGATGCACAAATTTTAGCCGACACCATAGGCATGAAAAGTGAATTGATGCCAATAAAAACAATGCATGAAGCTTTCCACTCACAACTTGAGCCTAGGTTTGAAGATTATTTCAAAGGTCAAACCGATGAGAACATTCAAGCCAGGATACGAGGCGTGTTATTGATGGCTTTTTCTAACAATCAAAATGCCATACTTTTATGTACCAGTAACAAAAGTGAAACCTCGGTCGGTTATACCACCCTATATGGTGATATGGCAGGTGGTTTTGCACCGATAAAAGACCTGTTCAAACTCCAAGTCTATGCGCTTTGCGAATACCGCAACAGCATAGATAAAGCTGGCCCCGTTATACCAATCAACACCATCACCAAACCCCCTTCGGCCGAACTGAGGCCTGATCAAAAAGATTCAGACTCACTGCCCGAATACGATGTACTGGATGAAATTCTCAAAGCTTATTTGCACCACCACAAAGATGCTCTGCAAATCGCCACAGCTTTGGAGCAAGATCTTGAATTGGTGGTTAAAGTATTGAAAATGGTTGATCGGAATGAATACAAACGCCAACAAGCCGCTCCAGGACCACGTGTAACCCAAATGGCCTTTGGCAAGGATCGAAGGATGCCTATCACTAATGGTTACAGCCATTAGAATGCGCCTTCGCTTCCCTATTCCCTTCAACACCAAGTTAGTTTAAGTATGACAAACGTTTCATACACTCTGGTATTTGGTCTAACAGCTGATCCCATTCACAAGGGACACGAACAAGTGATACTCAACAGTTTCGCCTATGCTAAAACGAAAAAATTCAATATCAAAGAGTTCCTATTGGTTCCTACCTATCAACCCAACCTGGTAGCCAATAAACAACAACCCAAAACTTCATACAAACACAGATTTAAAATGTGTGAACTGACTGCTCAAGATATTATAAAAAAGTTTAACTACCCAGCTTATGTTTCTGATATAGAAAAACAATTATATAAAAAATACAATAAAAAAAGTTACAGTTACGACACCCTTAAAGCCATTGAAGCCAGGCACAAACTATTCGTTGTGAGTGCTGATCATTTCGCCGGTCGCTGGCCAAAATTCAGGAAATGGTATAACTGGCAAGATTTAGTCAAAGAAAATGGACTGCTGATTCATCAACGCCCTGGCCATGGGATAAATACAAGTTTTATAGAACAATTGAAAGAAATCAATGCCGATGTTTTTGTCGCCGCTGATATGCCGTCAGTTGATGTTTCATCTACTCAAATCCGGTCCATGTTTCAAAATAGAAATTCCATATCTTCAAATCTAATTTCTCCATTCATCGGAAAGTATTGCCTTAGCAAACAACTATACCGATAAAAAACTAATTCATTAATACCGAACCAAACTGGCATTTGTAATGTCTGATTTGCCCAACTAATGCTTTTCTTCGATTTTAATGATCGAAACTTCAAAATCAATTTTAAAATTATGCTCAAATATATAAAAAATGGCGTGATTACGTTACTTTCTCTGTGCGGTATCGCCTTCATTTTATTAACCATATCTAACGTTACAGGAGGAATTTCGTGTAAATCAAGATCAACTAATGCAAAAATAGAATTGTTAAGGTTAGATCGAGCTATTGAAGAATATATATTAGATATAAAAACTTTTCCAACTAAACTTGCAGAGTTATATGAAAGCGAACACCTACATTGGATGGGACCTTACACCAAAAGAAAAGATCTTACAGACCCATGGGGAAAATTGTATTATTACCAATACTTCCCGAACAGAAAAGGATACCAACTTTATACCTTAGGCAAAGATAACAAGGTTGGTGGCAATGATTCCTCAAGAGACCAAATCAGCGAAAAATCTTTACAGTTTATTCAACCACCCTTGAATAATTGACCATAGCCAAATAAATGCCTTTGTATAAATTTAATCGTACGTTATCTTTGTTTTTCATAAGTATGAAAAATGCTAAAATCCAAGCATTCTAAACAGGCAACAATTAGCTCAATATGCAACACATCATCTGCATCAGTAATCAATTGGTCACTGAAACTTTATCTGGAGAAGGCTTCATTAAAACGAATGACAACATTTTTGACCTTAATCAATTGTGGATTGGCCCCAGACCTCATTTAGAAGAAGATGAAAACTTCAAACAAATCATACCTTATGTCATTTTAGCGCACCAAGGCAAAATAGCGGTTTATCAACGAACAAAAAAAGGCGGTGAGAGCCGTTTGCATCATTCACACTCTATTGGTTTTGGTGGTCATATGGATGCTTTTGATTTGGCTTATGACCCTGATGGCAGTATTAATTTAGACCAAACCATAGAAACCTCTGCACAACGCGAAATTGATGAAGAACTGGTTGTCTCTGGTATCAGTTCTAAAACCAAGCTCGGTTATATCATTGATAACAGCAACCCAGTTGGCAGAGTACACATAGGCGTCGTTGAACGTTGGGAGTTGACTTCAGATCAAATTAAAAGTAATGAAGATGAGATCAAAGTCGTTGGCATGTATGACATTGAAGAATTAAAACAACTGGATGTCAAAATGGAAAACTGGAGTGAACACATCATCAACGGACTTCCTTAAGGGCTTTATTTATCTACCGAAATCAACATTTTTCTGAAGTCAATATTACTTCCGTTAAATACATTTTCGTCTACATCTCCATTTACACCTGTGGTATGACCTGACTGCGACCATTGCCAAAATGCCCAGTCAGTCCAACCATTGGGTAGTGTAATGGTATCAACCTTGTATTCAGCCAACCACAGCGGGTATGAACTAAAATCGTACATATACTTATTGGCAAAGTTTAACCCAGTATAAATGATTGGTTTAACACC
>CALLLZ010000276.1 GCA_938008005.1 uncultured Marinicella sp.
TTCATCAATCTCTAGGTTCGATACTTGGCTGATTGCCACTGGAGCCTGATTATCTTGAATAACAAAACCATCGAATGGTTCATGATTCAATTGCATCATGCCGTTCCAGGATTGAGCTATAAGTTGACCTTTAATCACACCTTGTGGATTATTGATATCAGCATCTGGTGCCAGCACAGAACCTTCTATACCAATACCTGAAAAGGTTAAATCGGTGGCCTCATAAAAATTATAAATCACCCTCTCTCGATGACTTTCCAGAGAAGACATGCTCATATTGGTTAAACCAACTTGAGAACCAGAGATATTAAAAACCAAATAAGCATCATCAGGAATGCAATCAACTTGAAAGGTGTGAGCAGACAGCACTTCGTTACCATCTAAATTGAAAATCTGTGTATCGCTGCTACAATCTCCATGCAAATAAAGGCCGCCATATTGATATTCGAAAGTGGTGTTTGATGACAAAACGCTTAAAGACTGCCCTAAATTTTTCGCAAAGTCATAAGTTTGTTGAAAATCAATGGGTAGAGGTGCATCACCTTCTATTGTTGAACCTGGTTCCATTCCATTCACAACTGGTGCACCTATTCCGCTTACACTCCCAACAGCTAATATATTCCCATAATACACTCGACCACTGGGAAAATTGATAGAGGAACCGCTGATCAAAACATCATGAATGGATGAGTTATCTAACTTATCTCCAACAGAGTAATGATTGATATTGATATCACCTTGGACTGCCAATCGACCCTCAACATCTGAAGAGGTGGCAGTAAAATCACCAAAAATAACCGCATTGTAATCACTGGCAGGACCCAAATTGATGACTTGGTTGGCAATTGAATGATTAACAACAAAATTAAGAAGACCAAAAAAAACTGATTTAAAATTGACCACTTAGACACTCCATAAAACACACACTTAAATTGCAGCTGTTATAAAAAATAACAGCCTTCCCTTTAATACTCGTAATTGAGAGCAAGAGCTTGTCAAAAAAACTCAAAAAAATGATTTTTTTGATAATTGATATGACTTAGGACACCACTCTCGGATTCGAATTCTATATTAATGCCAAAATAATAGACACGATTACAATCAAAAAATTCGCTTCAAACCTACAAAACTATTTAACATTGCATAAAAAACATGTACAGAGAGCCTGACATGACAAAATATGACTGTAAATTGGTCATATCTTTCAAAGAACCTTATTGTTTATCCACAAGCCGACACTTGTATTTGGGAAGCACCCTGATTAACTTCAAAATACAGGTCGAAATGTCCGCTTAAGTGTCATTCAATGTTGTCCGGACACATAAGGGACATCTAAATATTTTAGATAAATGGCTGAACTCTTAAGGAATTTAAAATGGTGCCCGGTGGCGGAATCGAACCACCGACACGGGGATTTTCAATCCCCTGCTCTACCGACTGAGCTAACCGGGCACACCATGTTGAGATTGGACATCTCTTAAGGAAGGCGAATTATAATAATGCGATGCTAAGCTGTCAAACTTTTAATTCAAAGTTTATCCCAAATAATTTTTTTAAGAGGGTAAAACTCAAAAAAAAGGGCAAAAAATTAATCCAATAATATTGAGTGGTTTGGCCCAAAGCTGTTTATCAGCTAGCTTTGGGCAGCATTGACATAAATTATTTGCTATTTAGTAGCTTTTTCTCAAGTTCAGCGATACGCTTATCTTGTTCGATCGTATATAAAGTCAGTTCTTGCACTTTCTCCAATAACTGAAGTTGTAGTTGGATTAAATCTCCAGATTGATTGTCTATTCCCGGTAACTGGTTGTGCTGTTTGATGTGGCTTTCTACATCTGATAAATCTTGGAGTTGTGTTTGACCACGTGAACCCAGAACTCTATTGGGCAAATTAATGATTGGAACAGTAATGATACTACCACCGATTTCAATGTCTCCTGCAGGGTTTATAACCAAACTGTCCGATGGTGCTCCTGGACGCACCCTAAAAGGCACTTGTGAATTACTGAAATCACGAATAAAAAATTCAGTCTCATTACCACCTATATCCCATGTTTGTGATGGAAATCCACCAGAACCATCTTGTTGAAAACGGGAAGAAGGCGTGTTGCCACTGAGAACATGTAAATCCAATAAGGGCGTACTGGTTCCAAAACCGACTCGACCTCTGTCATCAACAAGTAATGAATTGGCCGGTGCGCCTCCCTCAACAGCAAAAATTTCACGGTTACCGTCTAAATCAGCAATCGAAAACTTATTGGCCCCACCATTAACAGTGTCATTGGCTCGTAACTCCCAGTCTGTAGAAGGAAATGATGCTGAATTACTGGTATCAAAAAAACGGATACGTAAATTATTCTCTTTTAACCTCAGGGTATCAAAATCCAGACTCTCACCATTAACACAATCAGAACCAATACAGCTGCTTCCTTGAACGATCAAATCATCGACAAATACCTGATCCCTTCTTGCCCCATTTTCTTCTGTATCAGGACTAACCCATAAACCCGACAAAAAAGTTAACGTGCCGTTTCGACGGAAGCTGTCATTGCTTTTACCTTCTAGGTCTACAGGCGTAGATTGTCTGTAACCATTCAAACGCACCATGGTCAATTCATAAGTGTATTGGCCATCTGCTAACGTTTGTCCACGAGAGTTTTTGGCATCGAAAATAAGGTTTTCATTCGCTTTAAAAAGGTGCTCAAAAATAAAATCGTTAGGTCCTGAAACCATTAACTGGACTCCAGAATCACGCGTAAAAAAAGGAGCTGGACTGAATTGAATTGACGCCCCCTTTACTGTTGGCACAAAGTGGCTTTCTTGGGCATTTATGGTCAAGGACGATAATAAAAACAATAAAGTCATTACGAATTGTTTTGGTATTATGTGACCAACAGCTTGTTCTTGCATTTTCTTCCCCTGTATCAATTTTGAATTAAGATAAAAGGTTATAATACTCAATTATTTAATTTTTTGTTATGATTTTTGTTAATTCATGTTTTTTTTCTCAAAAAAAGCTAATATAAGACCTACAAAGCATTAATAATTGCAACACAATCTAAAAAGGGGATTCAAAAATGCAAAAAAAAGCACTCACGTGTTCTTTATTCTGTCAGTATTTCATTTTAATTATTGGTTTTATGTTCTGCAGCTTTACTGCATGGGCTCAACCGGCTTTCAACGCCAATTTCACCATCAATGAAATAGGTCCAGGTAGTACTACCACAATTATTTATACCATAAACAATACGGACCCAATCAACCCCGTATCAGATTTGGCCTTCATTAATATCTTGCCTGCCAATGTGATCATTGCTACACCATCGCAAGCCTTATCAGAATGCATCAATGGTTTATTGGTGGCGCCAGAAGGTGGAAATACCATCACTTTTACTGCAGGTCGAATAGCAGCAGCAACTGATTGCACCATTAGATTGAATGTGGAGTCATCTGTACCTGGCACCTACACCAACACCACCGGTGATCTGACTTCTGATGCTGGCAACAGCGGTACTGCTACTGCCAACTTAACAGTAAATGCCGAGCGCCCTGGTTTCACCAAAAACTTTTCACCTAGTACAGTTAATTTTGGTGACCGTTCTACCCTGACTTTCAATGTTGACAATAGTATAAATACCAATGATGCGAGATCTTTACGTTTCACCGACAACCTCCCTGTGGGTATGGTTATTGCTGACCCTGCCAATGTCTTTACAGACTGTCCAGACCCTATAAATGTGATAACGGCTATCCCAGGCAGTCAACAATTGTCATATTTCCCCCCGAATTCAATCCCTGCCCTTATGGCAGGCGCCACTTGTTCAGTATCTGTTGATGTACTGGCCCAAGCCAGAGGCCGTTTAAATAATACATCCAGCAACCTAACCAGTATTGGTTCATCTTTTACTCTTGAGGACAGTGGGATGGCAGGAGATGTTCTGATGGTTAACAGCATTGGCGACATCCAATTAACTCAATCCTTTTTAGATGATCCCGTACTACCAGGTGATGAAGTGGTTCTGGAGTTTGAATTGACCAGTTTAAACAGAAACTTTGATGTGACTGACATTAATTTCACCAATGATTTAAATGCCACTTTAAGTGGTTTAGTGGCTACAGGATTACCACTGAATGATGTGTGTGGCATGGGTTCTACAATCAGCGGCACCTCTCTCTTAAGCCTCAATGGAGCCAGTTTAAATCCAAATGAGACCTGTTCTTTTTCAGTCACTTTACAAGTTCCAGCTGTGGCTCCTAGTGGCGTATACCCCAACCCAACCTCTCAACCCACAGGTCAAGTCACTGGCCAACCCACCAATGGTAACATCGCCACCGATAATTTATTTGTTAATTTCGCACCTCAACTAACAAAAAGTTTTACCCCAGATATTCTCACAGCGGGTGAAACCACCATCATGGAATTCACCATCACCAATCCCAGTTTAATTGATACGGCAACGGAAATCAGTTTTACAGACAACCTTTCAGCATTTTTGAGTGGTGCAACAGTGGTAGCTTTACCAGCGGCTGGTTCCTGTGGCGCAGGTTCGAACTTTTTTACATCCATTGTAGTTGCGCAAACTATTTTTAACATGACAGGTGCCAACTTAGCACCAGGGGACAGCTGCACTTTCAGTGTTGACTTAAACACAGCATCCAATACCCCCCCAGGCACATACATCAACACCACACAAGCAATAACTGCCACCTTAGCTGGTCAAAGCTTTGCCGGCAAGCCAGCCAGCGCCGATTTGATCATCAGAGACACCCCAGAATTAACCATGAATTTTACTGGTGACCCTGTCACCCCAGGTGGCACGATTAATGTTGAATACCGAATTTCAGGCTTTGATGAAGGTAACCTCAATGCCACCAACATCGCTTTCGATCATGATTTAGACGCTACTTTAAGCGGCTTAGAAGCTGTAGGACTGCCCCTGAACGATGTCTGCGGCACAGGCTCTCAACTCAGTGGTACGGGGCAGATTACCTTAACAAATGGATCAATTTCTAACGGCTCTGTATGTGAATTCACTGTCACACTTCAAGTTCCAACAGCAGCGGCTAATGGCAGTTACACCAGTACAACCTCTGCTTTGACTTCAATGGTTAATGGCGAAAACATCACTGCCAATACAGCAACAGATTCCTTTACGATCAGTTCATTGGAATTCAGCCACCAATTCATCGACGACCCTTCATTGCCTGGGGATACAGTGACTGTTGAATACACCATTAACAACCTTGATCCAGTCAACGATGCCACAGGTATGTTTTTCACACACAATTTATCAGGGGTATTGTCTGGCCTAACCGCCGTAGCACCCTTACCTACCAGTCCTTGTGGTGCAGGCTCATCGTTATCAGGTACCACTTTCCTTATTTTAGTGGGTGCTGACTTAACAGCTGGCAGCAGTTGTACATTCAGTGTTCCATTGGATGTTCCACTTACCGCAGCCAACAATAATTATGGCAGCCTCACCTCTGCACTCACAGCAACAGTGGGTGGTGGCAATATTGTAACGCCTGCTTCAAATGACACGTTGATCATTGATAACAACTTAATCTTTTTCAGTAAGGCGTTTTCTGACAACCCTGTCACACCTGGCAATACCACCAGCTTGGAATTTACCTTGGTTAATGGCGGTGATGATGACATGTCTGATCTGACTTTTGAAGATGACTTAGATGCTGCACTCAGTGGATTGGTTGCAACCGGATTACCCTTAAATGACGTCTGTGGTCTTGGTTCACAAATATCAGGCACCAATATACTGAACTTCACTGGTGGCAATATTCCAGTTGGCGACAGTTGTACTTTTAGTATTGATGTGATCGTACCCAATGGCGCTCTTTCAGGAGCATACCCCAATATAACCACTGAAGTCGATGGCACCATGTCAGGACTGCCTGTTATGGGCGATCCTGCCAGAGATGAATTAATGGTGGGTTTTTTCAGCCTCACGAAATCTTTTGATGGTCCTGTATTCAGTGGCGATACTGCTGTTTTGAGCTTTACCATCACAAATAATGACACCAATAGCATCGCTGATTTGAGTTTTACCGATGATTTGGAATCAGTACTCAGTGGCCTAACAGCAGTTGCACCATTGCCCGTTAACCCTTGTGGTACAAGCTCCCAGATCAACGGAAGCAGTTCACTCAGTTTTATAGACGGTCAGTTGGCTGCTAACAGCAGTTGTACTTTTGATGTGACTGTCCAAATTCCTGCAGGACTCAGTGATTCAACTTTCACTAACATCACTTCAGACCTGATTCAAACTGGCGTACCTTTAGCAGCCCCAGCTATCGCCACCTTACAAGTTATGGGCGTACCTGTGATTAATGCCTCACCTCTGACCATTAGTTTTGGCGATATTGAAGTTGGCAACACTTCAACTTTACAAACCGTTACTGTCAGCAACACTGGTTTAGGTGGATTGAATATCAGCAGTTTACCCGATGTTTCGGTAGACGTGAGCACTACCATTACCCAAGCTGGATCTGGTACTTGTCCATTTGCACCGTTTGTATTAGCCCCCTCTGGTAGTTGTACTTTAGATTATGAGTTCGCGCCTACCGCTACAGGTACAGTTAATGGCATTTCATCCATCGCTTCCAACTCAACTGGCTCGACCACCAATACAGACCTCACATTCTCTGGTACGGGCACACAAGCCATACTCAATTTAAACCCCAGCCCATTGGACTTTGGAATCACAGAAGTGAACACCACCAGCACGGCCATTGTTTTAACTGTCAGCA
>CALLLZ010000277.1 GCA_938008005.1 uncultured Marinicella sp.
CCCATATCAAAATTTCTGATGGTGCCAACCATGGTCACATCATCAGGGATGATGTTGTTGCGGATGCCACCTTTTATTGCGCCAAAAGAAACCACTGCAGGGGCTTTGGTGACATCAGTTTTTCGAGAGACTATAGTCTGCACAGAATTAATGATTTGAGCCGAGGCAACGATGGGATCAATACCACCCCAGGGTCTTGAACCATGGGTTTGTTTACCAATGACTTTAAGTTCAAAATCATCAACTGCAGCCATAGCAGGACCTGATCTGAATGCAGCTAAACCTGAATGGAAGCCAGAGCCCACGTGTAAACCAAAAACGGCTTCTGGCTTCATTTCACTAAAAAGCCCTTCAGCCAACATCAACTCAGCGCCACCTTCTTCGTCACCTGGTGCGCCTTCTTCTGCCGGTTGGAAAATGAACATCAATGTGCCTTTTAAATCAGCTTTGTTGTTTGCCAACACGTCAGCTACAGCCATTAAAATAGCTACATGTGTGTCATGGCCACAAGCATGCATTACACCGACACTTTCACCTCTGTATTCAGCCGTAGCTTTGGAGGCGAAGGGGAGATCAACCAGTTCTGTGACAGGTAAAGCATCCATATCAGCACGTAATGCCAATGTTGGGCCAGGTTTGTCACCTTTTAAAATACCAACTACTCCTGTAAAAGCAATTCCAGTTTTAACCTCTAACCCCAAGCCTTTTAGGTGCTTTTCTACATATGAAGCGGTTTTGAATTCTCGATTACTCAGTTCTGGATGTTGGTGGATGTGACGACGCCATTCCAACATTTTACCTTCGATATTTAAGATGTCTTGTTGTATGTTGGCCCATAGTGGCATACATAAAGTTGTGAAAAATAATGTAATGGTTAGTTTCATAATCATCCTCTTTTTAATAGTTAGCTCGTTTAATTTTTTATATAGTGGTTTTGTTTTTATGGGGACAGCTGATGCCAGAAATAAGAGTAGGTTAGAGCCCTTAAATAAGCTGATTGATCGTTGTTTGAGGCTCCACCATGTCCACCCTCAATATTTTCATAATAAAAATAGTCTTTATCCATGGACTCCATTCTTGCGGCCATTTTTCTGGCATGTCCAGGATGAACCCGATCATCTCTGGTAGATGTGGTAAAGAATACTTTAGGGTACTGTAAATTTGGTTTTAGGTTGTGATAAGGAGAATAAGTTTTGATGTATGCCCACTCTTCAGGAATATCTGGATTGCCGTATTCAGCCATCCAGCTGGCACCAGCCAAAAGTTTATTGTAGCGTTTCATGTCTAGTAAGGGTACTGCGCACAACACAGCATTAAATAAATCAGGGCGCATGGTAAAAACTGCGCCAACCAGTAAACCGCCATTGGAACCACCTGAAATTCCTAAGTGTTTTGGGGAGGTGATGCCTTTGGCAATTAAATCTTCAGCGACACCAATGAAGTCATTGAATGCAATATAACGATTTGATTTTAATGCAGCCTGATGCCACGCAGGCCCATATTCACCACCACCACGAATGTTAGCCACAACATATACACCGCCATCTTCTAACCAGTTGGTACCGGTAACACTTGAGTAGTTGGGTGTTAAAGAAACCTCAAATCCGCCATAGCCATATAGTATGGTTGGGTTTTTGCCATCAAAAACCAGATCTTTCTTCATCACTACATAATATGGTATGCTTGTTTGGTCATCGGCAGTCATAAAAAATTGTTCTACCTTTAAATCACTGGTATTAAACATCGCCGGCAATGATTTTAACGGCTCTGAAGCATGGGTATGGGCATTGTAATGGTAAAGGGTAGAAGGTGTTAAGTAATTGCTGTAGTTGATAAAAATATCATCATTCTGATTACTGCTGCCAGAAATTGACATCGCTCCATAAGCAGGTAAATCAACGGGGTTACTTTTCCATTGACCATTGTCATAGCTCATTTGATACATCACACTGCTGACATCTTTTAGGGTATTGACCAGTACATAATTTTTGGAAGTGGTAACAGAACTGATTGAGGTACTGCTGTCAGTTTGCATGATGCGTTTAAAAGCCCTCGAACCATTTAAAAATTCTTTAAATTCAATAGCAATTAAGTTACCTTGTAAATAGTCTTGTCCAGCCACGTGCCAATCAGATTTTAGTTCAAATATGGCCTGTCCATTAATTAAACCAGAAAAACCGATGTCTTTAGGTATGTCTAACATTCTGGTTTGATTGTTTTGATCTAAAACAAACCATGATCGGGTATAAAAGCTGTCTGCTTGAATGATGAATTTATAAGGCGTATCTCCATCATAAATCACGCTTGGCCAGATACCGACATCTGTTTTTTTACCTTCAAAAACAACCGGAGCATCATTTATATCCGTGCCACGCTGCCACATTTTGGTGCTTCTTGCATAGCCAGAATCAGTCATGCTGTCTTCACCAAAATCCCCTCCTACCAGAATGGTGTTTAAATCCACCCATGCGATACTATTTTTAGACTCTGGCAGGTAAAACCCATCTTCAATGAATTCTTTTTTATTCAAATCAAATTCTTTGACCACTGTCGCATCAGCACCACCTCGAGATAAGTTGACTAAACACCTGTCGTAGGTTGGGTAACGACATGATATGTCTTTGTAAACCCAGTTTTCACCCTCATTTTGTGCCAAAGCATCAATGTCTATGACTGTCTCCCAAAGTGGTTCTGGTTTCCGATATTCCTTTAAAGTGGTGCGGCGATACAAACCTCTTACATGCGTCTCATCACGCCAGAAATTATATAAATAGCCATTCATTTGACTCACATAAGGAATGCGCTCATTCGAGTTGTAGATGGTTTTATTGGTTTCATAGAGGGTATCAAATTTAGGGTGGCTTTTAATCACATCTAAAGATTTTTTGTTTCGGGCTTTAACCCAATCAATGGCTTTTCCTCCTTCTACTTCTTCCAACCATGTAAAAGCATCTGTTTCAGCTTTAGAAACAATTGGTTTAATATGAGGTTTTGACTCTCGGGGTTGACTGCATGCACAAATCAAACCAAATAAAACCAATAAATTGAATTTTTTAAACATAACTATCCTATCCAGAAAAATATCAATACACGAATGAGCACTCACTTAATCGCACAAGGAAAATAATTATAGTGGTTGAGCGCGTATATTTCATCCAAAATCAAAGCTTGAATTCTAATACTTGTAATACCATATAAATATCTTTATAAATTTTGGATGAATAAAATGACCATCAAAGCAACCATAAAAACCAACAAAGGCGACATTAATCTGAATCTCAGCGATGATAAAACCCCTATCACAGTGGCTAACTTCGTTAATCTAGTTAAAAATGGTTTTTACAATGATTTGTCTTTCCACCGTGTAATTCCAGATTTTATGGTACAAGGCGGTTGCCCAATAGGAACTGGAACTGGTGGTCCAGGGTATAAATTTGAAGATGAATTTGATGCTTCATTAAAGCATGATAAACCAGGTGTTTTATCAATGGCTAACGCCGGTCCAGGAACCAATGGCAGTCAGTTTTTTGTGACTCATGTTGCTACTCCTTGGTTAGATGGAAAACACTCTGTTTTCGGAGAAGTTGCATCGGCTGCAGATCAAGAAGTTGTGAATGCGATTGTCGGAGGCGATTCAATTTCTACCATTGAATTATCAGGTGATGTAGATGCTTTGTTAGAAGCACAGGCAGATCGTGTGAAAGAGTGGAATGATTACATTTAAATTTAGTTGAATATATGGATTAATTTAAGCCGGTGAATGATTGCCGGCTTTTTCATTTTTAGTTAAGAGTTTTATGAACATCTTCATCAATAAAACCATAACTGTATTGTGAATTTTGCTAGTAACCTGTCATTCTCGGATTTATAGTCATTCCAGAAGGCATCGTTGAATTGATGAACTTGCTGATATACAGAAGGTCCAGTTAGTTAGATTGACTCTGTGTTGACTATTTCGCCTTGTTACCCCAGCTTCTGTTGGCCTCAATTGGATATTTGTTTCGACACAGGTTATAATTCAAATAAATCTATCACAAGCCAGCTTTCATGCTGGCTTTTTAGTCAAAACGTCACAGGCATAAATTAATGTCATGATGTTGTCGTTTTCACCTCAACTCACAAAGTGAAAACCGAGATACTTTTATCTCTCAATGAATCATTTACTTGGTTTTTTTGAAGCAATTTAATGTTTAATTAATTTGCTACTTCAAGCGACTCTGAAATTTGATTAAGAAGTAAAAATATAATAATAAGAAAAGGATAAATATATGAATAACGAAAATAATTTAAAGATCATTCCAAAATCTACCATTGCTGCCCGGGGCGGTATGACTTTACTATCACAAGAAGAAGTCAATAAAATGATGGAGGTCGGCAAAGGCGGCGTCCACGAATTGTTCAGAAAATGTTGTTTAGCGGTGTTGAACTGTGACGCCAAAGAAGACGATGCGATGGCAGTATTGGAGCGATACCCAGATTTTGACGTGACCTTAATTCCAAGAGAAAGAGGCATTCATTTAGAGTTTGCCAACGCACCTGCTCAAGCTTTTGTTGATGGAAAAATGATTTCTGGAATCAGAGATTCCATATTTTCCGTATTGCGTGACATTGTATTTCAAAGCACAGAAAAAGGTGTGGGTAATTATGACCTCAATGAATCTTTCGATATCACTAACTTTGTGTTTGAAATATTGCGTCGTGGAGAAGTGCATCAATATGGGACTGAGCCGAACTTGGTGGTTTGTTGGGGGGGGCATGCGATTAACCGGGTGGAATATCAGTATACCAAAGATGTGGGTTATCA
>CALLLZ010000278.1 GCA_938008005.1 uncultured Marinicella sp.
TTTTATTCATTGTTTGAGATTTTATTGTATAAGGTAATTTGATTACTTGATACAAATTGCTTAATTTGTGGGGGTGTACCAGTTGCTATGATTTGAATTGTGATTTATGGCGCAGTTTAAATTGCTGACATGTGTTTTAATTAAAAAAATGAAAGCTAAAACCATGAAAGCTAAAACCATGAAGAAATATAAATACACTTTGTTAATACTGATGTTGGCTCAATGTTCTAATTTGTTGGCGCAACTTAAGGCATTCCCAGAAGCAAAGGGTTTTGCAGCTTATGTATCTGGTGGCCGTGGTGGTGATGTACATATAGTCACTAATTTAAATGACTCTGGAGTGGGTAGTTTGCAATGGGCTGTTTCACAATCAGGGCCGAGGATAGTGGTTTTTGAAGTTTCGGGTGTGATTACCGGTGACTTACATATCCCCCATGGTGATTTAACACTTGCGGGGCAAACTGCACCAGGAGCGGGTATCACTTTAGTTGGACATATGTATACCACGTATAATGAAGATACCAGCAATATCATCATTCGACATGTCAGAATCAGGCCGCCAGATCCTAACAGTGAGTGGCCTTCTAATCAACATGATGCGATTCAGTTTTCTACTGCCAACCACATCATGTTAGATCATATTGATGCATCTCATGGCGCTGATGAAACCATTGATTTTTGGGGTGGTGCAAGTCACATCACATTACAATATTCACACCTGTCATTTCCGATTTATGACACTATAAATGGCTGGACTCACAACAAAGGTATCATTAATCACCGCCCCTGCCTAGATAGTGGAAACTGCCAGGCGGACGATCGAACTGGTGGTTATATTTCTATTTTGAATAATGTGTTTACTCACTCAAGGAATAGAACCCCGGCATTATCAGTTGGTCCTGCAGAAGTGATCAACAATATTACTTATAACGGTCGAGAAGGTTTTGTTCATCATAATGTCAGTGAAGGACAGTTTAATATTATGGCGAATCATTACATTGCAGGTCCAAGTATTGGCATGTCTCCATTTTGGTTTGACCCGGAAAATGCTGCCCTGCCGGTACCCACAGAATATTGGTTACAAGACAATCTGATAGAGGACCCAGGCACGTATATGGGTACTGTACAAAACCCATGGATTGATTCGATTTTCAGTGATGCATATACTTTTATATGCTGTGGTATAACATCGGCACAATTCAATCAGTCTGATGCATTTGATTTTACCATTAATGCCGATTATGCGGGGTATGTAACGCTTGCCCCAGCTTCTCTGGAAAAACGGTTACTGCCTATTATTGGCGCATTTCCACATGACATTATTGCAAGACAATCAATCAACGAATTACAAAATCGCAATGGCCGTTGGAGAAATTATCGTCCTCTCGACTTAATGTCTGGCTTAGTCACTACAGAACCGCCAACTGATTCTGATCAGGATGGTATGTCTGATGCTTGGGAATTGATTCAAGGCCTAAACCCTCAAAATGGTAATGATCACGCTACCATTATGCCATCTGGGTATACTGCCATTGAAGTCTATATCAATGATTTAGCCAGTCAAGTTGGCGAGGACTTGATTTTTATTGATGAATTTGAGTGATGCGAACAGCTTAAATCGCAATATCAGAGAAAATACGTTTATAACAACCCAATGTTTAGTTATTTGAAAGCGGTTGTTTTTTTGTGATGAGCTTAACAAAACAATGGAATGGTTTTTGATAGTTTTTTATGGTTTTTATGCTTAAAAAAACAAGTTAAATGTAAGTATATCTGGCTTCTAGAAAAAAACAGCAGAGTTTTATATACTCCACCTTGAATTTGTAATTGAGAGTTTCAAATGAAAAGTGTGAGTGTGAAATGGGCTGTGTCGGCCCTGTTTTTGTGTGCGTGTAGTTTTCAATCTTTAGCAGCGCCGTGTGCGGCTACTGGAGACCTATCTGGTTTTATTTTTAATGATTACAATGGGGATACCAATCGCGGTGGTGTAAACATTGAAACCGGTGTGTCAGATATAACTGTGAGTGTATACAGTGATGATGGAACATCAAACAGTTGTGAATCAACATCTGACGGTGGTTTTGCGATTAACTCGCCCAGCGGTGGTTTTCCAGTCAGAATGGAAATTACCATACCTGCTGATAAGGATTACCTCTTTTCAGGTGTCTCTGGTCCGACCAGGTTACAATTTTTTACAGCCGCAAATGCAGCCATTGATGTTGGTCTGCTCAACCCTAAAGAGTTTTGTGATTCAGATCCTATGGTTGCGACCAGTTGTTATATCAATGGTAATCCTGAATTGAATGAAGGTGATCCAAACACAGCCAGTGTGGCAGATGTCATCGTTGGTTTTCCTTATAGCGCATCTGGAAATACTGCTGCCACCAATAATAATTATTTGGCATTAGGTGGAGAAGTTGGAGCGACCTGGGGACTGGCATTTCAACGTCAATCAGAAAGCTTATTTGCTGCTGCTGTGATGAAACGTCACGTTGGATTTGCTCAATTAGGCCCAGGTGGTATATACCAAGTCGATATGACTGATCCGAATATGCCTGTAGCCAGTGATTTTGTTGATCTGGCTGCAGCACCTTATAACATCAATTTTGGTGTTGATTCGCACAGTATTCCTACCAGTAACCCACAAACACCTACTTATGATGAAGCAGCTTGGGACGATGTGGGTAAAGTGAGTTATGGTGGCTTGGCGTTTTCAGACGATGAAACCACGATGTGGACTGTTAATTTATTTGATCGTAATTTATATGAAATTCCAGTAGGTATTCCAGCGGTTCCACCTGTTGCTGCTGACATCAATGCCTACCCGATTCCTTCTCCTGGCTGTATGAATTCAAGTGTCGTACCTGCTGTTCCAGCACCCGATGATTCTCGCCCGTGGGCGATCGAGTTCTACCAAGGTATGGTCTATGTAGGTGTGGTATGTTCTGCACAAACATCTCAGTTAGTCTCTGATATGACCGCAACCTTGTATCGCTTCGATCCAGATAATGTGGCAGGTGGATTTACAACAGTGATCGACTTTCCTTTGAATTATCCTCGAGGTAATGTGAGTAGTGGCGGTGGTGGAACTGCTGCGGAATGGTTTCCATGGATTGGCGATTTTTCTGACATTCCTAATCCCAATCAAAGTTTTGGTCAAGCGATTTACCCTCAACCCAGTTTTACTGATTTAGCTTTTGATACCGATGGTTCTATCATCATTACTTTCGTTGATCGATTGGGGCATCAAATGGGTAACGATAATTTGGGTAATGCCCCTTCTACTGAATTGCATGAAGCGGCTGTGGCAGGTGATATTTTGCGAGTCTGTTTTGATGGCACAAATTATTCTTTGGAAGATAATGCCAGCTGTGATGGTGGTGTTACAGAAACAGGCGGTGCTGATGGTGCCAATGGTGGGCAAGGACCTGGTGGTGGCGAATGGTATTGGCAAGATATGTTTGAGGTTTCTAATAATCAAGACGGCGGAACTCATAACGAAATATCTTTGGGTGGCGTGGCTCATTTACCCGGTTCAGGGCAGGTTGTTTTGTCGGTATTTGATCCGACTGATGCGGTTAGAGCAGCAGGAGCCAGGTGGTACACCAATGCCGATGGAACCAGCGATCGTGGGTATATGGTGTTTGGTACTGATGCTGGTGGTGGTGCCGCTACTTTTGGTAAATCTGCCGGTTTAGGTGATGTTGAATTAATGTGTCCTCAGGCTCCATTAGAGGTGGGCAATCGTTTGTGGTGTGATGCAGATCACGATGGTATTCAAGACCCATCGGAAGGGGTAGTTAGTGGTGTGACAGTCACTTTTCAATGTGGTGTGGATATGCCGGTTACTGCCATTACTGATGTGAATGGTCAATACTATTTT
>CALLLZ010000279.1 GCA_938008005.1 uncultured Marinicella sp.
TCAATCAATAAATCTGTCGAATATGAGAACTTTTTGATATAAAGGATATGATATTAAATAAAGTATAAAAAAATGCTGATTAAGTGCTACCTGAGGACCTAGAACTTAATCACATTCAATGAAAAACCCCTCAAAATACACTTTATAGCACGTAATATGTGGATATGAATGTAAACGTATTTATATCAACCCATAACCAGTTATTGACGCAGTCAAAAACCCCTACCAAGTATGAAATCAATGGCTTAAAATGAAAAGACTTAAACAAAGGTGTTCAAAAATACGAAAACATGATGATATACAGCGTGAAAGCACCCATAAAAAATTGTTATGTTCCGAGGCGTTAGATGAAAGCACCTGATTACATTCTTGAAGCGGTTATGGACACTCTTGAATGGGCGATGGTGTATTGTCGAAATTATACACTTAGAGAAAAGCCAGATATAAATCAAATTAATGAGCTAATGGAAGCAATACACGAGGTTCCGAATATTGCAAGCAGATGGCCGGAAGGGGCTCTTGACGAAATAAAGTTACATTTAGGGTGCTTCGATTATGAGAAATGGAAGGACTCGCCAAATTTGGTCTCCTATTTTGAAAATGCAATTGAACGAGCTACAACATAACAAGCGCAAGCATTCGGAATAATTTTCCGCAGCGTTACAAGGAGTTGTGGGCGTTAGCTGCCTTCGACGCAGAAGACATAATGGAGACACATGACTCAAGCAAACAACCACAATAAAAAACGTCATTCAAAAACCTTTCTAATACTGAGAAAGAGCTATGGAAGCTTGACAAAGGTGTTTTTACCGGCCGATCTGGTCTGACAGGAGCTCCGGGGGCTTAGCCACCTTGGTCTTCAGACGTTTGGCCGCTTGAGTCACAATGACAGCTACAACGCATCCTGATCAGTCTCACCCGTTCTGATGCGGATGACTTTTTCTAATTCGTGAATAAAGATTTTGCCATCACCCACTTTGTTATTACTGGCAGTTTCAACAATGGTTTCTACGATGGTATCGACTTGATCAGAAGGGGTGGCGATTTCGATCTTTAGTTTAGGCAAGAAATCAACCACATATTCAGCACCTCGATACAACTCAGTGTGACCTTTCTGGCGACCAAACCCCTTCACTTCCGTAACTGTTATACCTCGCACACCAACAGCTTCCAATGCATCTCTGACATCATCCAATTTGAATGGCTTGATGATTGCTGTGATCATTTTCATAACACGCTCCTATTCTCCGGCATTCAGGTTTACCAAGGTAATTGTTCACCTTCAGCATGCCAGAAGGAACCGGTGTTTTCCAGATTTAATTCATCAATTCTGGCCAACAAACCTTTCGCAGCTTGGGTGGTATCGACATAACCTTGACCACCAGTCATATCGGTTTTTACATAACCTGGATGCAACAATCCAACAGCTATGCCTTTGGGTTTTAGATCTACAGCTAAACTGGTACCAGCCATATTAACCGCAGCCTTACTCATGCGATAACCATAATGCCCACCAGAGTCATTATCAGACATTGAACCCATCCGACTGGTTACAATCGCCACTTTCGCAGCCGGCTTTAAATTTCCCAGCAGTGCTTCGGTTACCATTAAGGGTGCCATGGCATTGACTTGAAATTGCTGCATTACGGTTTCATAATCAATATCACCCAAGGCATTACGAGCCAAAATTCCGGCATTGTTAATTACCACATCAAATTGTTGATTACCTAAGGTATTAGCCAACTGTTGAACCGAATTTTGATCAGCCACATCGCATTGATCCAATACTTGGACAGCCAAGTTATCTAATTCAGCGTTGCTCTTGCGGCAAACCGCCGTCACTTCATGCCCTTGTGCTTGTAATTGGCGACACAACTCAAGACCAATACCGCGATTGGCACCTGTGATTAAGACAGATCTTGACCGTTGCTCAGATGATTGTTGCATGATTTACTCCTGTTGGTTGCTTATTGGTGACTTAAGTCGATAAACCATAACATGGTCATCAATTCATCTATTTCAATATCTGATGCCATTAATGAGCAACAATGTAAGTTCTGCAGCTTCAAATGCATTTTTTGTGAGTCATACAATGCCAACAACCTCCAGAGTTTTTGCTCCTATTCATGGCAGGATATTTGGCGCTCAAATCCACCCGCAAAAAATCAGGAGAGAAACTGTGTAGTTGCTTGGTTGTTTATTCGAAGTAATCGCTCTTAACGTCATCAATATTGGTGTGACGCACATCTTTACCTATCACCAAATAAATGATGTTTTCACAAATATTTTTAGCATGGTCACCAATTCGCTCCAAAGCTTGGCCACATTGGCTCAGCTTCAAGTAGGGTTTAACTTTGTTCGGATCTTTAACCATTTGTTTGATTAAATAACCGTTGAGTTCATCAAAGTGTGCATCAATAACTTGATCCCTTTGGGCGATTTTGATCGCCTCTTCAGCATCCAATCGAGCCAATGCGTTCAATGCATCGGATAAATTACTCAGCACTTCTTGACCTAAATAATCTATTTCCTTGTAATACTTAGACTGGAAATCCCGTGCTATCAACTTTTTAAGTAAGCGAGCCATTTTTTCAGTTTCATCACCAATACGCTCGATGTCAGTTATGCTTTTCATCACCGCTACAATCAAACGTAAGTCACTCGCTGCGGGCTGTCTTCTGGCAATTATACGTGTACACTCTTGATCCAAATCAATTTCCATTTGGTCAATGTCATCACCATGCGCCAACAATTCATTGGCCAAGTCCTTAGAACCTTCTTTCATAGCTCGGAGCGCCATGCGCAGTTGGTTTTCAGCTTTACCCCCCATTTTTAACAGGTGATTTCTGATGTCTTCTAATTCTGCGTTGTATTCGCTTGAAGTGTGTGTTTCAAATTCAACTTGTTCCATTTTTCTTTCCTTTAACCAAAGCGGCCTGTGATGTATTTTTCTGTTAAATCATGAGCTGGGTTAGTAAATATTTGATCGGTTTCACCGACTTCTATCAAACGACCCATATGGAAATATGCGGTTCTTTGTGAAACCCGTGCGGCTTGTTGCATGGAGTGAGTCACAATCACAATGGTAAAATTTTCTTTTAACTCATTAATCAACTCTTCTATTTTTGCCGTTGCTATCGGGTCCAAAGCCGAAGCAGGCTCATCCATCAAAATCACTTCTGGCTGCACAGCGATGGTGCGCGCTATACACAAACGTTGTTGTTGACCACCAGACAAACCAGTACCTGGGGCATGCAAACGATCCTTAACTTCTTGAAAAAGCCCTGCTTTGATCAATGCTTCTTCAACCAAGTCATCCAGCTCTGATTTATTGCGAGTTAAACCATGAATTTTAGGACCGTATGCGACGTTGTCATAGATTGATTTTGGAAACGGGTTTGGTTTCTGAAATACCATACCAACACGTGCCCGAAGTAATACGGGATCTTGTTTTTTTCTATAAATATCCTTACCATCCAATAATATCTGTCCCTCAACTCGACAAATATCAATGGTATCATTCATTCGATTTAAGGTGCGCAAATAGGTCGATTTACCGCAACCTGATGGGCCAATTAATGCGATGACTTCATTGGCACCGATATCCAAAGTTACATCGTGAATGGCTTGATTGTCAGCATAATAAACATCGACATTTTTGGTGCTGAATTTCGCATCATCACACAGTGGTTGCCCCACCGTAGCCGTGTATTCAATGTTCAGTGAATCTTCTGTCTCTGGTTTTGATATAACTCTGGAAACAGGTTCTGCCAATTCATTTAGTACGGATTCATTCATAATAATAGTCTACCATTTTTTCTCAAACTTTTTACGCAGATAAATGGCGATGGCATTCATTGCGACCAAGAAGAACAACAACACCAAGATCGCCGCTGAAGTTTTAGCTAAGAATCCACGCTCCGGTGAATCAGCCCATAAATATACTTGGATGGGCAATACAGTTGATGGATCAACTGCAGACTGTGGTATGTCGACAATAAATGCCACCATACCAATCATTAATAGCGGTGCTGTCTCACCTAAAGCTTGCGCCATTCCGATGATGGTACCCGTCAAAATACCTGGTAATGCAGCCGGTAAAACATGATGAAACACCGATTGCATCTTAGAAGCGCCCAAACCCAATGCCGCCTCACGCAAAGAAGGAGGTACGGCTTTAATGGCCGAACGGGATGCGATAATGATGGTTGGTAATGTCATCAATGACAACACAATACCACCCACCAATGGCGCAGACCTTGGCATACTGAAAAAATTAATAAATACCGCTAAACCCAACAAACCAAATACAATTGAAGGTACAGCTGCCAGGTTATTGATGTTTATTTCAATGAAGTCAATAAATCTATTTTTCGGTGCAAACTCTTCTAAGTAAATAGCTGCAGCCACCGCCACCGGAAACGACAAAGCCAATGTCACCAGCAGGGTAAACAAGGAACCCAGCACAGCACCTTTGATGCCTGCCATTTCTGGCTCTCTTGAATCACCATTAGAAAAGAAATTCCAGTTGAACCCTGTGCTGATTTGACCGCTTTTTTCTAATGACTCAATCCAACTTAATTTTTGGTCTTTAACCCGTCGATCAGACTCTGGCAAGGTGCGATCAATCGAACCTTTAATCACCGCGTCCACATCATCATCAGCCATAAATTCTATGGTTTTCGTTTGGCCGATCAGGCTGGGATCTTCAATGACCATGTCTCTGAGTTGGAACTCGGCCCCCATACTGGTCAAGGAGTAGAGTTCTCTTTTGGCTTTGCGTTTAGTCACTTCCGGAAACTGTTCCAACAAAGCGGCTCTGATCACCAATCTGAAATCAGCATTCATCATGCTTTCAGTCGAACTGTTGGCATCTAAACCCAACTTTTCAGCATCTAAATTTATCGGTAATGCAATCTTAGTTTGCGAAAATGCAGGCATGGCTTTGGTTGTAATATCAACCAACAAAATCAATAAGAACAAAATAGCTGTGGCTATTGAAAACATACCCATGAACTTGAATATTTGCTCTTTCAAATAGCGTTTTTTCAGGCTTTGCCTAACTATATCAGTGTTATTCATATTGTTCTCGGTATTTTCTGACCACATGCAAAGCAATCACATTCAAAATCAAAGTAGTGACAAACAGCATCAGACCCAATGCAAACGCAGCCAATGTCTTGGCACTGTCGAACTCTTGATCTCCGGTTAATAAGGTTACTATTTGAACGGTTACTGTGGTGACCGCTTCTAAAGGGTTGACTGTTAGATTGGCTGCCAATCCAGCCGCCATCACCACAATCATGGTTTCTCCAATGGCCCTTGATGCTGCCAATAGAACACCGCCAACGATTCCTGGCAGTGCTGCTGGTATCAAAACTTTCACTATGGTTTCTGATCGTGTTGCACCTAAACCAAGCGAACCTTCTCTGAGGCTTTGTGGAACTGCTGATAACACATCATCAGATAAAGATGATACAAATGGAATGATCATGATGCCCATCACCAATCCCGCAGCCAGTGCACTTTCTGAAGCCACAGACATACCCATTGACTCACCCAATTCACGAATGAATGGCGCCACTGTCAACGCAGCAAAGAAGCCATAAACCACTGTAGGAATACCGGCCAAAATTTCTAGGATAGGTTTAGTCACCGAGCGCACCGTACTGCTGGCATATTCTGACAGGTAAATGGCCGACATCAGTCCAAAGGGTACAGACACCAACAGCGCAATGAATGAAATCAGCATGGTTCCGACAAACAGTGGAACCGCCCCGAAAGCCGCCGATGAACCGACTTGATCAGCTCGTATGGCTGTTTGAGGTGACCACTCTGTTCCAAACATAAAACTCATGATTGGAACTTCACCAAAAAATCGCGTCGATTCAAATAAGACAGAAAACACGATTCCAACTGTGGTCATAATGGCAATTGATGCTGCCAACAACAAAATACCCTCTATGATTTTTTCAAACACCTTTCTAGCCGGTGTGTCGGTGTTGATCTTGCGCAGACCCCATATCACCAATAAGATTGAAATTGACAAAACAATCGCTGTAATGGTTCTGTTGGCAACGGTTTCAATTTCATGATATCGTTGATAAACCACCTGTTTCTCATCACTTAAGGCCGCTATTTTTTCAGGTGTATCAGCTCCTTTAATATCATTCAAATATAAATCTAAATCTTCTGAAGCATTGATTTCATTGGCTGTGATATAAGTTGATATTTCACTGGTGATATATGGTTCCTCTACTGCTTCTAAGAAAAATAACACAATCAATGCGGGTAACAACGAACACAAAGCTGCTACATAACCAAAATATTTTGGCAAAGTAAGGATTTTGGTTTTTTGTTTGTGTTGACGATAAGCTGTGGTGATTTTTTGCCGAGCCATAAAATAGCTGAATGCAGCAAAAACCAACAACAAAAATATCAAAGCGCTGATTTTCATAAGGTGTTTATCGTATGTTTGTTAATGTTATTAATAAGCTATGAAAAAAAATGCAGCCAAGTATAAAACTTGGCTGCCAATCTTTATTTGCCAATAATTATTGGACTTTTTGAAACGTAATCAATCACAATTCTAAGCTGTTCATTTCTTGTACATCTGTTTTCACTTTCATGTACTTTTCTTCACCTAAAGGAATCAAGCCTTTATCAGTCAAGTAGCCTTCTTCACCCATGGCTTTAATGCTGGTAAATTCGGCCAAAAACTCTTTCATACCTGGAATCTCTGAAACATGCGCTTTTTTCACATAGAAATACAAAGGTCTAGAAACTGGATATTCGCCAGAAGCAATCGATTCAAATTCAGGCTCCGCACCATTAATCAACGATCCTTTAACCAGGTCAGCATTTTGATCCAAGAATGAATAGCCAAATATACCTAAAGCATCAGGATTTTTTTGTAGCTTTTGGATGATTAAGTTATCGTTTTCACCCGCTTCAACATAAGCGCCATCTTCACGAATACTGTGACAAATCGACTTATATCTAGATTTATCAGATTTTTTAGTTGCTTTGATCCAAGGGTATTTCTTACAACCACCTTCCATCGCCAACTCTACAAATGCATCACGAGTTCCTGAAGTAGGAGGAGGTCCCAAAACTTCAATTTTAATGGCAGGTAATTCAGCATTAATCTCATTCCACATGGTGTATGGATTAGCTATCAATTCACCTTCTTTCTCAGTAGGCACTTCTTTGGCCAATGCTTTAAATATGTCTTGAGTGGTTAATTTAAAGTCATGAGACTTGATCTCATTTGCTAACACAATACCATCAAACCCAATTAAAACTTCAACCACGCCATCAACGCCATTTTCATGACACATTTTTAACTCTGAATCTTTAATCTTGCGCGATGCGTTGGTGATGTCTGGTGAGTCAATACCATTACCTTTACAGAATAACTTCATTCCACCACCTGTTCCCGTTGATTCAATTTTTGGTGTTTTGAACGATGTAGACTTACCAAAACGCTCAGCAACCACTGTTGAAAAAGGATAGACAGTTGACGACCCAACTACACTGATATAATCTCTGTCTGCTGCCTGGATTTGTGAAGCGGCAACTAACCCCGCAAATAAAGTTATATTTTTCAATTTTTTCATAAAGTTTTATCTGTTTTTACTAATGGCTGGCATTCTAAACAGCAAATATGACAGTTATATGACATTATTGTAACAATTGTCACAACTCCGTATTTTAATCAACTATACCGAAGTGATGGATGGACAGCTTAAAATCTCCTTCAACCCTCTTGTAGCGTTGTTCTGAACTTGGGAAAAATAATTTTAAATGTAGTACCTTGACCAAGTTCACTGTCCACTTCAAATCTCGCGCTGTGTTTTAAACAGATGTGTTTAACAATGGCCAGCCCCAATCCCGTACTCTGGTGGTTTCGTGCCTTGGAATTATCTACACGATAAAATCGCTCGGTTAAATGCGGGATGTGTTGGGCTTGAATACCTGGCCCATTGTCCTCCACCCAAAAATTGGCTTCACCATTTTGCTCAAACCAACTGACCATAATTTTGGTTCCATTGGGCGTGTGAATCAACGCATTGTGCATCAAATTTAAACAAATACTGGTTATTTCTGAAGCATCACCTTGAATGATTAATGCTGAATTAATTTCAGCTTCCATGATATGGTGCCGAGAATTTGCCCCATTTTTTATGTCATTAAACAAAGTATTGATCAATTCAGGCATGGCCACTTTTTCATCTTCTGAAGGAATCACACGGTCATGCTCGATTTTTGAGAGCTTAAGCATGTCATCAATGATTTTTGACATGCGATTGGCTTGGTCTTTAGACTGGTCAATGGCTACAGACCAGTCAGCATTCATTTGTTCTGATGTTTGCAACATCTCTAAATACCCTGATATTACAGTTAATGGCGTTCTTAACTCGTGCGAGGCATTGGCCACAAATGCCTTGCGTGACTTTTGCAATGCCTCTTGTGCGCTGATATCTCGAGCCACCATTAAATAACGGTCTTTATTTATTTTTATCAGCCTGATTTGAATGCTTTTATCACTGTCTTTGGTGTGCGCAATCTTAATTTCTTGGTCTTTTTTACCTGATGACAACATATCTACAAATTCTGGCTCTCTGATGATGTTGTCAATTTTTGTGTTGGTATCTGTATCATTGATACCCAATATTTCTTGAGCAATGTGATTACACCATTGAATCTCAAATTTTTGATTCAACAACAAAGTAGCAAATGGCAATGCTTGTGCAGTGGTAACGAATTGTTGTAACAAATATTTGTTACGCTTTTGAGCTTCTTTAGTTTGGTTTTTATTGCTAATAACTTTACAAGTGATGGCTTCAAAGACACCATGGTTAATCGGCACTTTACGCCTTGATGCACCTTTCATATACCAATCATAGAAAGTTTTGAACTCTAAGATCTTCCAGACAATATAAATCAGCAGCCAGACCAAAAAGGCCAAAGACCAAAAACCAGTAATTAAAGCCGTCACTAAAGCCAGCACAGAAAAAATAACAATGGCTATTTTTTCTTGTCTCCACCCCGAAATCTTCATCCACCTCTTACTGCTTAATTTAACTGTCGCAATCTTAGCCTACCATCGACCTGAAAATTAAAAAAATTGAATATTAATCATCGATTGTCATATTAATGTGACAATAACGTAACGTTAATGTTACCAAAATGACACATATGTCATCAAATTGTCACATTGGCCATCTAACATTGACATTTTTAAAATCTAGAAAAGTTGGGTATTGTCATGAATAAAAGAATTCTGGTTACTTCTGTGCTGCTGTCCTTGGGAACATCAGCCATTGCTGATAACACAAAAGATGAAATAGCGCTATTAAAACAACAGCTTAAAATGCTAACACAAAAGATTGAACAACTTGAAACCAAAACCGAAGATAATAAAGCAAAAGCAGAAAAGGCGGCAGAGATAGTTAAGTCACAACCTAAAACCAGTGAAAATTGGGCAAACAGAATTAATCTATCAGGAGATATGAGATACCGTGGGGAATACATTGATCAACGCGGCAAAGAAGTTCGTAACAGACACCGCTTAAGATTACGTTTAAAAGCATCAACCCAAATCAATGAACGGTTGAATGTAGGGTTTCGTTTGGTTTCAGGCAGTGACAATCCCACTTCAGCCAACCAAACATTGGATGGTGCATTCACAACCAAAGATTTCTTGTTAGACCAAGCATTCTTCGACTATAAATTAACCGATCAATTAAACTTACTGGGCGGTAAATTTGGACACCCTATTTATAAGCCAGGTAAAACACAAATATTATGGGACAATGATGCCATGCCTGAAGGCATGGCTTTGAAATTTAATCACGACGGCTGGAATGGTAATCTATTCGGTTATGCTGTGGAAGAAAACAGTTCAGCAGATGATGTGCTGCTGTTTGGTGGGCAATTAAACAAAACCATTTCATTTGATGGAAGTAAATTAATAGCTGGTGTCAGCTATTACGACTATCAAGA
>CALLLZ010000280.1 GCA_938008005.1 uncultured Marinicella sp.
GATCAACTCTTTAGTTGTGTCAGAGTAATCTAATGAAATTTTTATCTTGTTGAACTTCTTTAGAAAGTTTGCGATGTCATTGGTCAAAGAAAATTGAGATAGAACTGATGGCACTGTTATTCGTAGTTCACCACTGGGTTCACCGGAAGTCCCTGAAATTTCACTGAGTTCACCTTCAACCGCTTCAAGCATTTTTCGCGTTGCATTTAAAACCCTTTCCCCTTCTTTGGTTAATGTTAATTTGCGAGTGGACCTATAAATTAGGGCCACTCCCAGCTGTTCTTCTAATTCAGAAACATGATGGCTGATAACTGAAGGTGATAATTGAAGTTCAGAAGCAGCACCCCGAAAAGAGCCGTGATCTATGGTTTTAGCAAAAATGGCCATTTTACGTAATTGATCTATCATTATTAAAGATTTCCGAACAGTGTATTAGATTAATAGCATCTTATCATTGAATTGTGATTTGTCTATACTATCCGAACAGGTTAGAAAGGCGTATAAACACTATTATTTTATGAGGTATTTACATGATTAATTTATTGAAATTCGGCGCAGGTATATTGATGGCTACAACCGTTGTATCTTGCAGTGCTGAATCTACTAAGTCAAATAACGAAGCTCAGGTTCAAAAATTCTATGATTTTCTCAGTAACCCAGGTTCAAACAGTCATGCAAAAGCATTCTCGGCTGTGATAGCAAATAAATGGGAGAGTATTGGGAATTACTCTGGTAAGAATAAAAACCGTGATGCGTTTATAGGTCAAATGGGTGGTTTTTCGAAACTTATTCCAGACCTTAATTGGGAAGTACAGTCTATGCATCATGATAATGACACTGTGATCGTTCGCAGCCGTGCAACAGGTACACCCAATGGTCCACTTTTTGGTGTTGATGGAGCTGGCCAAGGCTTTGATATCTTAACCATTGATATTCATCAAATGGACGGCGAAAAAATAGTGAGTACATACCATGTTGAAGACTGGGCTGGCGCACTACAACAACTAACCACACCAGAAGCAGCCAAAGCCAAAGCCGCTCAGGCGGAAGGTGAGAAAACCTTAGCTACTGTCATGGCATTTATGGGTGCGATGGGTAAAGGTGATATGGATACAATGGATAAACTAATGGCTGATGACATGGTTTGGCACAATGAAGGAGATAAAAGAATTCCATGGATTGGACCTTGGAAAGGTAAAGAAGAAATGTTTAATTTCCTTGGCAAGTTTTCTGCAGGAGCTAAAACCACACTTTGGGAAAATGAAGATGTAATTGCCTCAGGTGATACGGTTGGGGTTTTTGGTCGCATGAAATTTGTTACAACTGCATCAGGCCAAGAAACAGACGAGTTTACATTTGCGTTACGCGCCAAAGTACGTGATGGCAAAGTTGTTTTATGGAACTGGTTTGAAAACTCATATGATGTCAGTCAGACTTTCCACGGAAAAGAATAATTAGTCTGTTTGGTTTTTAGATAAGTTTTATCATCACTGTAGGCGTTAATATTAGCGCCTACCTTTTCTATAAAAAATTATCTCTATATAAAATACGATAATTGGATTTCAAAATGAGCAAATTAAAATGGTTAATGAAAGTATAAGAGAAAATGAATTACCTAAATGGATTTTTATTTTAGGTTGTTTTTTGGTTGTATTTGGTGGTGTATCAGGTGTACTAGGGATTGTTAATCCAATTCTGTTTTTCAATGATTTTCCAAGTATTGAATCTTGGCGTGATGTTTCATTTATAACAAACAGTTGGGGAATAAGAAACTTAGCTATGGCTGTAGCGCTTATCATTGCGCTTTGGTTAAAAACTCCAAGTGTTATAGTGGCTGTATTCAGTATGCGATTCTTTAATGAATTGGGTGACTTGATAAACGTTTTGATCTCAGGGCATGGGTCATTCGGTGTACCTTTAATGTTTTTGTTAATTGGCTGGGTTTTGTTCTTTTTAATTCCTGAAGCACTGGCTGTTCGCTGGGGATTTAGTAAATACAAAAGTCATTAAAAAGTTAATGAATTCAAGAAACCAATGGAAAGATCATGATTTGTATACAATAAAAAAGAGGCAAATAATATGAAAAATATATACTTAGTATTTATCATGACAGTTGTGTTTGTAAACTGTACTCCGGTTAAAAAATCTGGTATCAAAGAACAAGTTATAGATAAACCAATCACGAAAAATGTTTCATCAAGAGAGTTACCTAGTTCTGGATTATTGAAAATTGCTTCAGATGTATATAGCTTTAGTTCAGGTGGTGGTTACTATTCATTGATTTTAGTTGCTGATCAAGGTGTAGCAGTTATTGAGACTGTGACTTCGAAACATTCAACAGAGCTCATTAAGGCAATTCGAGGTATCACTGACAAGCCAATAATTTATGCATTTCACAGTCACAATCACTGGGATCATGCCAGTGGTGGGAAGGTCATACAAAACGCAGGAGGAAAAACTGTGATGCATGAACGAGCGGCTCAATGGCTGGCTGCTCACCCTGGAAAAGACACCTCACCTCCAGATATTATTTGGAGCGGTCAACAACGTATTTTCAAGCTTGGTGGAATAACCATTGAGTTAAATTATTTAGGGCTGAGCCACGGGCTTGGGATGACAGTGTTTAGAGTTCCAGAAAAGCAAATTGCTTATCTGGCAGATATTGTCACACCAAATCGCTTGTTATATTCAATCGTGCCTGACTTCAACATTACTGAATGGGAACGCACACTGAAAGAAGTGCTTGAGCTGGACTTTGATCAGGCCGTTTGTTCTCACAATGAAAGACCTGGTGATAAGGCTTTTACTTGTTCTAAAGTACATGTTCAAGAACATTTGGATTATATAAATGACCTCAGAAATGCGATATTCGCAGAGTTTAAGAAGGGCACGCCAAGTAAGAAAATTCCTGCAAATATTGAACTCCCTCAATACAAACATTGGGCATTTTATGATGAATATCTAGAAATGAATGCCTATCGAATCATGCTTGACCTTTGGATGGGGCCTTATCCTTGGTTACCTGAGGATAACTAAATTATATTATGCTTAAAAGACCCGAAGCTCGCATCATTCGTGTTAAAAAAGCATATTACCTGACTCCCAATATGATCAGGGTTACTTTCAGTGGCCCTGAATTAAAGGGTATTCCATCGGGGCGAGAAGGTGGTAACTGTAAGTTAACGATACCCTTTGATGGGCAAAACTATCAAGCCTTTGTTGAGCAAATGCAACAAGGAAAAAAATTGCCGGTACGTACTTATACAGTAAGAGCGTACCGTGAAAAAAAATTAGAAATGGATATTGATTTTGTGGCTCATGGAACAGAAGGGCCGGCTTCACGGTGGGCAATGACGGCAAAGCCAGGGAGTTTCTGTGGATTCAGAGGCCCTAGCACAGCTAAAGTAACGCACTTTGAATCAGACTGGTACGTGATTGCAGCTGATATGTCTGCTTTACCATTGGCTGTAGTAACTCTGGAAAGTATGCCACGTGATGCAAAGGGTGTGGCAGTATTTGAAGTGGCCACAGAAGCTGATAAGCAATTAATTAATGCGCCAAAAGGTGTTGGAATTTATTGGTTAATTAATGCGAATTCTCATGTTCAATCACATAAACAAGAAGTGTTCATTCGTAAACTCAAATGGCCTATAAAGAGACGAGTGCAGGCTTGTGTAGCTGGTGAAAGTGGTGTTATCAAATCACTCTAGCACCTCCTTCTAAAA
>CALLLZ010000281.1 GCA_938008005.1 uncultured Marinicella sp.
GGTTTTATTATTGATGATATTGATTTTACTGGCATTGGTGGGGCCGCCACTTTGTTTGATTTACAACAGGTAGAAGTGTTACGCGGACCACAAGGTACTCGTTATGGTGCCAATGCTTTGGCTGGCTTGATTTATATACAAAGCCAAGATCCCAGCTTCGATGAGGCTTATACCATCGAAACTACATTGGGAGATAATGGCACTTATGCAGCTGGTTTCAGTGCCACAGGAGGCTTGGGCGATTCAGGACGTGCAGCCTACCGATTTGCGGCGCATCAATTCAACAGCGACGGGTTCAGAAAAAATGATTTCTTCAACACAGATGACACTGATAATTTAGATGAGCTCATGGTACGAGGCAAAGTGAATTGGGCAGTCAATGAAAATTGGCAGGCGGATCTTACCTTGATGCTGGTCGACATTAATAATGGTTTTGATAAATGGAATCCAGAAAACACTTTCACCACCCATTCCGACGACCTGGGTATTGATGATCAACGTTCAGTGGGTTTCAGTGTCAGAAATACATTTTCATCAGCGGCTAACTTTGACTTGATCAGCATCAGCAGTTACACCGATTCGGACATTCAATACTTTTTTGATGGCGATTGGGGTAATGACATCTACTGGGGAGAGTTTGCTCCCTATGACTTTACTTCCAACAACGATCGTGAACGCACTAACTTCACCCAAGAGTTTCGTTTGGTATCAAAACCAGATGCCAGAATATTTAATGATTCGACCGATTGGATTGTCGGTGCCTACCTTTCTCAGTTAGATGAAGACAATGTCATCAATGATTTTTTTAACGACGATGTGTTTCGAGATTTCAACAGCCAGTTTGAAGCGACCAATATCGCACTGTTCAGCCAGTTGGATACCCACCTATCTGACCAAACCGTTTTAACGACTGGCCTAAGATTTGAACGCAGAACAGCTGATTATCAAGACAACAGTGGTCTGGATTTATCACCGGATGATGACATGGTGGGTGGGCAAATTTCGATTAATCATGAGTTAAATCAAAATAAAAACATCTATGCCACTTTATCTCGTGGTTATAAAGCCGGCGGTTTCAACTTAAGTGCATCATTACCAGAAAGTAGAAGAGCTTATAACCCTGAGTTTTTACTAAACTTTGAAGTTGGTATGAAAGCCTTGTTAATGGATTATCGATTAAACCTGAATGTCAGCGCCTTTTATTCCAAACGTGATGACATGCAAGTCAGTACTTCAGTACAAGAGGACCCATCTGATCCATTGTCATTTATCTTCTTTACGGGTAACGCAGCAGAAGGCAAAAACTATGGTTTAGAAACTGATTGGTTGTACCAAATTAACCGTAACTGGAGCTTTCATGGCTCACTGGGCCTGTTGAACGCCACATTCTCAGATTATGTTACTGCAGATGAAAATTTCAATGGCCGTAAGCAAGCACATGCCCCCGACTACACTTTTGATATGGGCTTCACTTACAAAGGTGATTCAGGTTGGTTTGCTCGGGCTGATTTAAATGGATCTGATGGATTTTACTTTTCAGATTCACATGATCAAAAAGCCAAAAGCCGTGAAATCCTGAATTTGAAATTGGGTTACCAGACTGACAGCTGGTCTATCTACGGCTGGGGTCGCAATGTTTTGGATGAGGAGTATGCAGTACGCGGATTTTTCTTTGGTTTAGAACCACCTAATTTTACTGATGCACTGTATAAGCACTTGGGTGACCCGAAACACTTTGGTATTACGGCTCAGCTTAACTTTTAGCGTAATATTGACTTTTAACGTTTCTGGAGATGAATATTAACTTTCCTCTTCAAGAAATTGTAATTAATTTCAACAAGATTCCCGCCTCGCAGAACGCCTACTGTTGACAGCGGGAATGATGTTTAATAATAACGAGTAATATGATGAAAGTATCTGTAGAAATTAGCTTATACCCTTTGGATCAAAACTACATCCCACCGATTCAAGCATTCATTGATCGGCTGAATACCTATGCAGAGTTAAAAATTATAGAGAATACCATGAGCACACAGGTGTATGGTGACTATGGCAGGGTGTTTGAAATACTGAATACTGAAATGCAACGCACTCACCAAACCACACCGAAAGCTTCATTTGTAATGAAAGTCTTACATGGCGACTTATCGCCTGAAGGAACAATTAAGAATGAAACGCTATGAGTGAAGCACTCATATATGAAACTTGGCAATCAATTGTAACTGCTTGGCACGCCCAATCTAACCTAGAGATAGTGGCAGTTGTTGCGGCTATTTTATATTTGCTGTTGGCCATTCGAGAAAATATCTGGTGCTGGTTATTCGCTTTTATCAGTACCAGCATCTATATTTACCTATTCCACAGTGTCTCACTGTTATCAGAATCTTTGTTGAATATTTATTATTTAGTGATGGCTATTTATGGTTGGTACCAATGGCAAAAAGGACACAATAATGAACTGCTAAAAATTGTCAGTTGGCCACTGAAAATTCACGGTACTCTTATTTTAATGACTGGGCTTATGGTACCTTTACTCGGTTATGGTATGAGCAAACTAGGAGCTTCGATGCCGTATTTAGACGCCTTTACCACTTGTTTTGCTGTACTAGCTACAATCATGGTGGCACATAAAGTCTTAGAAAATTGGCATTATTGGTTGGTGATTAATGTAATTTCTGTATACTTATTTGTCAGTAAAGAATTGTTTTTAACTGCTGCCATGTTTGTCTTGTATGTCTTACTTACCATCATTGGCTATTTTAAATGGAAAAAGCATTATGCAAGCCAAAGAAAATTGGTATGACAAACTTAAGTCAATCAGCGTGGTTAACAATGCTGGACTTCTAGATTGGCATCCTGTTTATTCTGGAACCAGCAATCACATTTTTAAAATAAATACCCAAGTTGGTGTTTGGATGGTTCGATTTAATCGAGCAGCTCTTGGCATTGACAGACACCAAGAAAAACAGGTTATGGCCTTGGTTGAACCCTTAGGCGTTGGACCCAAAGTAATTGAAAACGATCCGGAGTCTGGGCACTTAATTACCGAGTTCATAGATCGTCCAACATGGAGAATCAATGACTTTAAAGATCCTCTGATGTTAAAAAAATTCAAACAAAAATTGAATCAATTTCATACCATACATTATGAGTACCTGCCCAGTCGCTTAGACTATAGACTCAAATCATATTTAAAAAATATCAAAGGCGTATCAAACAAAACTGCCATCAATATACTGGAAGCCATTCAAAAACTCGAGTTTCTAGGCTTTTGGAAGGCTAATAATACGTTATATCACTCTGATTTAAACCTTAATAACTTATTGGGTCGTGATCATTTAACCATCATTGACTGGGAGTTTGCCGGCCAAGGCCATCCACTTTTAGACTGGCTGATTATAGAATATGAAACCAAGGTTAATTTATCTGCGCACTACCCTCTAGACATTAACCCTGTTTGGATTGAGCCTGCTAAGCGTATGATTCATGCAATGATGAAACTCTGGCCATATGAAAGCCCATAAAGATCACATGGCTACTCACTCTTTTTAAATTCCAAGGCTTCTTAATACTTTTTTTCGTTGGATCAATCAAGTAAAATAGCTCATCCAATGAATGATTCAACCGATCAATCAATGTATAGGCCCAGGTGGCGGAATTGGTAGACGCGCCAGCTTCAGGTGCTGGTGACCGCAAGGTCGTGGAGGTTCAAGTCCTCTCCTGGGCACCATCTTAGATATTCACAAGACTTCAAAAAGCATCAACAATGGTACATTTATTGGATTCAAGTAGCTAAACCATGCAGATACCAATTATTGGCAAAAGAACAGACAAAGGTAAAAGCATGAAATTAAAATCACACAGATAAAGAAACCTATCAAGTTAACTTCATAGGTTTCTTATT
>CALLLZ010000282.1 GCA_938008005.1 uncultured Marinicella sp.
GGGGGCGCCTTTTGATGATGATAACGGCTCCAATGCAGGATCTGCTTATGTGTTTGACCTGGTAGCGGGTAATTGGACTGAAACTGCCAAGCTCACTGCTACTGATGGCACAATCAATGACCAGTTTGGTCGTTCAATCAGCCTAGATGGTAATCGGGCTTTGGTAGGGGTAGTTGGAGATGATGATAACGGCTCCTTATCAGGATCGGCCTATATATTTGAATCAATCGCCGGAGGTTGGGTTGAAACATTTAAGTTCACTGCTACTGATGGCGCAGTGAATGATAGTTTTGGCCATGTTGTCAGCCTAAATGATGGTCGAGCCTTGGTGGGGGCGCCTTTTGATGATGATAGCAGTTCCAATTCAGGATCGACTTATGTGTTTAATCTAGAGGCAAACAATTGGACTGAATCCGTCAAATTAACTGATGCTGTGGGAGCTGTGGACGACAAATTTGGTTGGTCGGTCAGCCTAGATGGTGATCGGGCTTTGGTGGGGGCGCCTTTTGATGATGATAACGGCTCCAATTCAGGGGCGGCTTATGTCTTTGATCTTATTGCAGGCAGTTGGTCTGAAACAGCAAAACTCACTGTTGCTGAAGCAGGCGATTCTTTTGGTCGTTCCATCAGCCTAGAAGGTGATCGGGCATTGGTGGGGGCGCCTTTTGATGATGACAACGGCTCCAATTCAGGTGCGGCTTATGTCTTTGATCTTGTTGCAGGCAGTTGGACTGAAACAGCAAAACTCACTGTTGCTGAAGCAGGCGATTCTTTTGGTCGTTCCATCAGCCTAGAAGGTGATCGGGCTTTGGTGGGGGCGCCTTTTGATGATGATAACGGCTCCAATTCAGGTGCGGCTTATATCTTTGATCTAGTTGCAGGCGATTGGACAGAAACAGCAAAACTCACTGCTGCTGAAGCTGAAGCGGGGGATTCTTTTGGTTATTCCATCAGCCTATCAGGAGATAGGGTTTTGATTGGTGCACCTTTTGATGATGATAACGGCTCCAGTTCAGGATCGGCTTATTTGTTTGCTCTGGTATTAGGAAGTTGGGCTGAAACATTTAAGTTTACTGCTAATGACGGCGCGACATTTGATACATTTGGTAGTTCAGTCAGCCTAAATGGTGATCGAGTTTTAGTTGGGGCGCCAGGCAATGATGATACCGGTGATTTATCCGGATCAGCTTATTTGTTTGATCTGATAGCGGGAAATTGGACTGAAACTGCAAAACTCAATGCCGCTGACGGGGCAGCGAATAACCAGTTTGGTCATTCAGTAAGCCTAGATGATAATCGCGCTTTGGTAGGTGCCGTTTCACTTGAGCTTGGTAACTTAACAACAGGTTCGGGCTATGTCTTTGATTTGGTGGAAGACACTTGGACTGAAACCACCAAGTTAATTGCAGTTATTGATGAAGTGGATGATCAATTTGGTTATGCCGTCAGTTTATCAGGTGATCGGGCTTTGGTGGGGGCAATAGGAGATGATGATCGAGGCACTGATTCAGGTTCTGCTTCGGTGTTCCTGATAGATGTATTATTTACAGTTGCAGTCGATGTTTCTGGCTTAGCAGCTGGAAATTCAGTTGAGCTACTGAACAATGGCGGTGATAACCTATTGTTGAATAGCAATGGCTTGGCAGAATTTGATACACCACTTTTTGATGGCGACACTTATGCTGTCACAGTCAGCACCCAACCGCTCAACCCCAATCAAACTTGTGTGGTAAGTAATCCAACAGGCACCATCAATGACGAAGACCTGACTTTGGCTGTGACGTGCACCATCAACCCATATGAAGTGATTGTCGATGTAACTGGCTTAGCTGGCAATGGCTTAAGCTTTAGTAATGGTGACGACAACTTGGTTTTCACTTCAGATGGTATGCAAACCATTTCAACTTTAGATGATGGCTCTACTTATAATGTAAACATCACCAGCCAACCCACTTCACCCAATCAATTATGTAACTTTAGTAACGCCAACAGCGGCACACTCAATGGTACAAACCACACCATCATTGTGACGTGTGAGACCCTTGAATATTCAATAGGAGGAACAGTCACTGGCTTAGCCGATGGCAACTTTGTCACACTAACAATAAATGCAGGAGATGAATTTTTGGTCATTAATAACAACAGCGCCTTTACTTTCATCAACCCTTTATTCGACCTCTCAACCTATGCTGTTTCAGTACTATCACAACCCTTATCACCCAACCAAACTTGTGTAGTAGAACAAGGTAAAGGCACGTTGATGGGTGTTGATGTGACCGATATCGCCGTCACATGTATCACCACCCAATATGATTTGATTATCGATGTAACTGGCTTGACTGGCACTGGATTAAGCTTCAGTAATGGTGACGACAACTTAGTTTTCACCACAGATGGTATGCAAACCATTTCGACATTAGATGATGGCTCTACTTATGATGTCAACCTCACCGGCCAACCCACTTCACCCAATCAAATTTGTAGTTTCAGTAATCCCAACAGCGGCACCCTCAATGGTGCAAACCAAATCATCAATATCACGTGTGAGACCATTGAATATTCAATAGGTGGAACGGTCACTGGCTTGGCCAGTGGAAACTTTGTTACCTTATCGATCAATTCAGGGGAAACACTTTTAGCGGATAACAACAGTTCGTTTGTTTTTCCTGATTCATTGTTGGATGGTTCAGCTTATGCAGTAACGGTCTTATCCCAACCCACTTCGCCTAACCAAACCTGTATAGTGAACCAAGGTGATGGTGTTTTAATGGGTGCTGATGTGACCGACATAACAGTCAACTGTACTATCAATCAATATTTTATCGGTGGTTTCGTTAATGGCTTACTCCCAGACAATTTTATGGTGTTACAAAATAACCTCACTGATGATTCAGTTGTTACTGACGACGGAGCCTTTGTCATCAATGCCCCCATTGATGACCAACAAAATTAT